>MPDF01000069.1 GCA_001874365.1 Gammaproteobacteria bacterium MedPE
GTATTTTTGGTATATAAAAAATACCTTGATTGAAAATTAGTACAGGAAAGTATTCCAACTTAAAAAATGTTAAACGGTTTGCCTCTAGTGAATATCGTAACGTTAATTCCAGAAAATCGTTATGCGCTTAGCTCAGGTAATACTGAATATGGTTGGAGAAAAGCTTAGAACCCATAGTTTCCTACAACTTAAAAAACAGTCAAAAAGATTACTATGATTCTCTTGAAGTGAATACCAATCCACTGAAAGTGTATAGGTGCTTGGCGACGTAAGCTCATTTTCGGTGAATTGGTATTTTTTTGTAAATCAGACGGTGAACGATATGCAGATTTCTCCACATAAAAAAGCAACAACAAACTTAGATGATAAGACAAACAGTGCCAGAGTTATTCCAAAGGAGTTCAAGCTAGCTTTTGTATTGGTTACGAGTTTGTTTTTCTTGTGGGCAATTGCACATAATATGAATGACATCTTGATAAGGCAATTTCAAAAAGCGCTTGATCTATCAAGGGGTCAAGCAAGCTTTATTCAAATATCATTCTATCTCGCTTATTTTTTTGCTGCAGTCCCTGCTGGGATTATCATGAAAAAAATGGGATTTAAAAAAGCAATAATCATAGGTTTGTCACTTTATGCACTAGGGGCTGCACTATTTTACCCCGCAGCAGAGGTTAGAAGCTATGGCTTTTTCCTTGTTGCTTTATTTATCCTCGCCAGTGGCATTGTGTTTTTAGAAACATCGGGCAGTGGCTACATTACCTTGGTTGGTGATCCTGCCACCTCAGCAAGACGCATCAATTTTTCTCAATCTTTTAACGGATTAGGAGCAATCAGTGCGCCTATTATTGGCGGGCTAATTATCTTTTCAGGTGTTGAGTATTCACCAGAACAACTTGCCAACATGTCGACACAAGCAATAGATAGCTATCGGGCGATTGAGGCAAAACAGGTGCAGATGCCGTATGTCGTAATCTCATTTATTTTGATCCTCCTCACCTTGCTTATTGTTGTGACTAAGTTCCCTCAAACTAGATTTACTAATAGCTCAACGATTAAATCGAATCCAATGACATCCGTATTCAAGAAAAGAAGTTTTACAAAAGCGTTAGCCGGCCAGTTTTTTTACGTTGGTGCCCAAATTGGTATTTGGAGTTACTTTATTGACTTTGCGATTGAAACGAATGCTGGCACAGCAGAGAAAACAGCCGCTTTTTATTTATCAGCAAGCCTTGTTGCTTTTATGCTCGGTCGGTTTATCGGCACCTACATTTTGAAGTTCGTCGCACCGAGAGTGCTGTTAGTTCGCTATGCAATTACATGCAGCGCCTTACTTGTTATCGCAATATTGACAACAGGCAGCGTTGCAATTTTGGCTTTGGGGGCAACTAGTTTTTTTATGTCAATTATGTTTCCCACCATATTCGCTTTGGGTGTAGAGGAGCTCGGCGAACATGCTGAATTGGGAGCGTCACTTATCATCATGACCATTATCAGTGGTGCCATGATTCCGCCAATGATGGGTTTTTTAGCTGATGGATTAAGTGTGCAATGGTCTTACATTGTCCCTTTGATTTGTTTTTTTGTTGTGTGGATATCTATGCGTCAAGGCAAAAAATAACCAACAAATTTTAAGTAGTTATAAGAGATATAAGAGGTATTAAACATGTCAAGAATTAAGCGTATTGAGCTAATGATGGTTGATTTAAAACCAAAAGTAAAAAGAACAGATGCGATTCAGAACTTTGTGAGCCAGCAAACACCCATCGTAAAAATTATCGATTCAGATGGCGTAGAAGGAATTGGGTATAGCTATACAATAGGTACTGGTGGCAGCTCTGTCATGAAGTTGTTACTAGATCACCTAGGGCCTCAGCTAATCAACAGAAATCCAGAACAGATTGAATCTATCTGGCGAGACCTCAAGTTTTCTACTAATGCTACTTATGTGGGGCCTATTACTGCGTTAGCCCTTGCGGCCATAGATACGGCACTGTGGGATATGAAGTGCAAACGCGCAAATTTACCACTGCACGTGATGGCCGGCGGAGCGACCAATAAGGTGAAACTCTACACTACTGAAGGTGGCTGGCTGCATATCGAAAAAGACAAGCTCGTTGATGATGCGCTAAACGCCAAAGAACTCGGTTTTTATGGCGCTAAATTTAAAGTGGGTAAACCACATGTTTCAGAAGATGTGGAGCGTATAGCAGCGGTAAGAGAAGCGGTTGGCAGTAATTGGGACATAATGGTTGATTCAAATCAGTCTTTGACAGTGGATGAGTCAATTAGGCGAGCTAAAAACTTTGAAGACTTTGATCTTGCGTGGATAGAAGAGCCTTTAACGGCAGAAGATGTGGATGGGCATATTCGTTTATGCCAATCAACATCAACACCAATCGCAGTTGGTGAGTCAATGTATTCGATTGGGCACTTTAGAGAGTACATGCAAAAAGGAGCCTGCTCAATTGTTCAAGCAGATGTCGCTCGAGTTGGTGGTATTACCCCTTGGCTTAAAATAGCCCATACCGCTGAAAGCTTCAATATGCCCGTTTGCCCGCACTTTCTGATGGAATTACATGTCTCTCTAGTATGTGCGGTACAAAACAATCGATGGCTTGAGTACATTCCTCAATTGGATGACATTACAACGCGTCAGTTAAAGATTGTTGATGGTGAGGCTTATGCACCAAGTGAACCGGGGATAGGTATAGCGTGGGATTGGGATGAGTTAACAGCTAGGCGCATCAACGAACATACCGCTATACTGAAATAATAATTTTATAAGAGAATAAAGGCCATGTCAGAGAATGTGACGCCAGTTTTTGGACCAACCAATCCAAAAGAAAGCGCAATAAAGGTTGAACGTTTTGGTTGTGTAATTGGGTTAAAAGCCGAATACGAGCAACAATATAGAACGCTTCACGCTGAAGTTTGGCCTGCTGTATTAGACAGAATAAAACGCTCTAATATTAAAAACTATTCAATATATATTACTGAAATTAAGGGGGAGAAGTACCTTTTTAGTTATTTTGAGTATGTTGGCGATAATTTAGAAAAAGATCTTCAAGACATGGCGCTTGATGAAGAAACACAACGCTGGTGGAAAGAGACAGATTGCTGCCAGTTCAAGCTACCAGCCGCTTTACCTGATGAAAACTGGTACCGAATGGAAAGCGTGTTTTTGTTTGAATAGATTAATGCCGATATCCAAATATATAACTCCCGCCCATTGTTGGCGACCGCCAAATAGCAAGACTATAGAACACAATATGGTTAACTAAAATGAAGAAAATCTAAACCTCGCCTTTCGATTCGGTCAGGTCTATAAGAAGAACCATGGTAAAACGGTTAGGTAAGGAGAAATGACCTTACAGGCTCCTTTATGAGCGCATATGATCGACATGTAAGGCGTCATCTTTTAAAAAATAATCACACTAGTGTAGGCATTGCGTCTGGCGACTAACAAAGTACTATCGATTCAATAAATACAGGGTTACAACCAGTATGATTACACTAACGATGCTTTTATTGGCTATTGACGTGCCGTAAATCATGATTATTGCCTCCCCTTGTTCAAGCCCAGCAGAGGTTGAGCGCCTTGTAACCGTCTATTTGGAGAAACACTTACAACGATGGGCGGCATTGGTGCCCTATTATTCTTTGTCCTGATTTACTTATTTATTAGAAGTATCATTTGAATGGTCAATACCCACGACAAAAAGTTGAAACCTTAGTCAATAAGATAGAAACATCATTATCAAGCGTATTATGTTGACTGCTCGTAATACCAATTGCATTAAATATTTGCCCACTTGTACTTGTTAAAATTAACTAAAATGGTGTTGCTCTCAATCCTAATAGCCAGCCATTAGCCGGCAATCTGCTCCTGCGTTGCCCTAATAACGACATCCATGTCGAAATCAATCGAGCGCCTTGTTTTAGTTGCTTCTCTCTACGCACAACAAGAGCACTTACTTAATGCAATTGGTATAACATAAAAAAGCCAATCAAAGTGATTGGCTTAGCGACTTGATTAACAAATAATGTTAATTACAACTAACACCGACGGCGTTAAATGCTGCTGTTACATCTGAGACACTACGGCCTAAGTCACTTGCGGCAGACTCAACACCACATGCACCTTGGTCAAAAGTCGACGTAGCACTCCAGTACAATTGGTTCGCACGTAAGAAAACACCAAATGCATCACGTGTTGACCAACCTTGTGAGGTTGCTAATAAATAGAATGCTTTGTTGTATACACCAGAGCTGTAATGAACATCCATTGAACTAGTAAAGTCAGAAGCATGGTCAATTGAGCGTCCGTCTTGTGTAGGATTATCCATGTAACGCAATGCGCCATTTCCTTTAAAAATTTGCTCACCAACTTTCCAGTCATTACTACCAAGCATATAACTCTCAGCTGCTTCACCCGCCATATCAGAGAACGCTTCATTCATGCCACCTGATTGCGAAGAATACTGTAAACCTGAATTTTGTTCTGTCACACCATGGCTAACTTCATGAGCAGAAACATCTAAACTTACTAATGGGAAGAATGTTGTTGCACCGTCACCAAATGACATTGCAGCTCCGTCCCAGAAGGCATTTTCATAATTACGTCCATAATGAACACGCATTTCAAGTTTGAAGCTCAATGGAGATGTATTATACCAATCGCTATACATATCAAAAATGGCATTACCATAAGCATGGGCATCATTTAGAGGAGCATAAGCACCGTTAGCTGACTTGTAGGTATTTTCAGGACATGTAAACGAGTGAACGCTGCCGCCACGCGTACGGTTATTCATATCAATTGTACGCACATTACTATTTTCCATGTAACAAGTGTCACCAGCTTGGCCAACACTCATTGCTGAAAAATCAGTACCGTAATGATATTGACCCGATTTAGTGTTGCCGCCAGGTCCTGTTGCCGTCGAAGGTGTTGTGCTAACGCTGCCACCACCGCCTTTACCACCGCGCTTATTAGTCAAAGCATTATGACTTTCTAATACTTCCCCAGAATGAGCATCAACAATTGCAAAAGGACGCGTTGGTTTATCATTATGATGTGCAAAGTAACTTACTTTATAAGCAAGTACAGACTCACCTTTAACATTGGCAATAATAAGTTCAGAAGACGAATGTTCAACCTCAGTATTTGCATCATGTCCATTAAGCGACTTAACAATTCGAGCGGCTTTTTTAGCCGAAATTGACGGTTTTACGCTAGGCATATCGATATCACGTACTACGTCGCCAGAAACTGCGACTAATTCGCCAAAATCGTTTGTCTCAGTAACTAAATTTTGACCGTAAACTAACACACCTTTGTAGTGTTGCTGCATACGGTTCTTGTTCATACCTTTTTTAGTTTTTAAAGATTTAATCTTTTTGAAGCTAGCATGCTCATTCATCTTTAACGCTTCTTTAACTGAATGGCCTTTTGCAACACCATTAACTTTTTCTTTAACGGCTGCACTCACTGGATTCATGATTGCTAATAATGCTGTTGCTGTAACTAGTTTAGTTGAAATACTCAAGGTAACCTCTCTTCTCTTTGTATGAATGAAAATTATTTACCAATGCTATATCTAACAATCCTAAAGCTAGGTGCTAAAAACCTCAGTACTAATTTTCAATTTATTATTGTTTTTAAAGTTGTCTTTATCGACGTTAAAATAATGTTAAAAAAAACACTGATGAACTAGCAAATAAGCGCCAGTTTTTAATACAAAACGGCATGAGGCATGTAAGAACAAAATAAAGACTTTAAATTCAGTTATTTAACAATAACATTCATTTTTGTCCTATTAACACAAGATCCAATAACCCATTGAATATAATCAAGTTAAATTATTTACTCCCAAAGACGACAAACTACAAGGATGTCGTAAAAGTACGAAGTTTTGACCTAAAATTGCTAGCGTGAATCAACGTCAATGTTAATATCATGTGACTAAATAGAGTTGTGTATAAACAACCCATTTCATTTCTTTAAATCTCAGGGGATTTTAATGACACTTAACTGGGCTAAATCAAAAAAATTAATCGCAGCGCCTTTAATACTCATTCTGGCAACTGTTACCTATACATTGAAATCAACATCGGAAGACGAAGCGTCAACATCATATATAGTCAATGCAAAAAATTCGCAGGCGTTGCAGCAAGCATTTAATAAATTAGGTATTACTCCAACGCATCATTTATCTTTAATTGACTCATTCGCGATTAATTTAACTAAATCTCAACTGATTCTATTAGAAGCAGACGTCGCAATTTCTATAACTAAAAATCATCAAGTCGAGTTAGCAGGTTGGGCCAAAGGTAAACGTCGTTGGCAGCCAAGTGCCGATGCCAATTTATTAATTGAAGCCGACAAAGCACATAAATCAGGTATTTATGGGGAAAACGTTACTATTGCCGTACTAGACACAGGCTTAGATCAACTATCAGGTTTATCAAAAGACCTGCGAGGAAGAGACAAAGTATGGGGAACATACGATGCGATTAATAATGCAGTATTTAACTTTGATCGCGAACAAAATGGACATGGAACTCATGTTGCGAGCTTAGCCGTTAATAGCGACTTTGATATCAATGGGCGAATTTATGGCATTGCGCCAAATGCAGCGCTTGTTGGTATTAAAGCCTTTGATAGTGAGGGGAAGTCTACATACGCAGATGTTATTCGTGGCATTGAGTGGGCTGTAGGTATAAAAGATAAAATAAACTTACGAGTATTGAATATGTCGTTTAGTGGCCCTGCTCAGTCTTATTACTGGGAAGATCCACTTAATCAAGCAGTCATGAAAGCTTGGCAAGCTGGAATTGTAGTTGTTGCATCTGCGGGTAATGGCGGTCCAGACCCTATGACAATTGGTGTCCCTGGTAATATTCCTTACATTATCACTGTCGGCGCGATGACAGATAACTATACACCATCTGATAAATCAGATGACAAACTTGCATCATTTAGCGCAGCGGGACCAACAATTGAAGGTTTTGTAAAACCTGAAATAGTCGCTCCGGGTGGCCATATTTCAGGTTTAATGGCATTCGATTCTGCGATAGTTACCGAACATCCAGAATATCATGATGGTGGTCGTTACTTTGAAATGTCCGGTACATCACAGGCTGCAGGCGTTGTTTCTGGTGCAGTAGCATTAATGCTAAGTAACAATCCATCATTAACGCCAGATCAAATAAAATGTCAATTAATCGCCAGCGCTCGCCCAGCTATTAATGCACAGAGCCAATTAGCTTATAGTGTTTTCCAACAAGGTGCTGGCGTTGTCAATGTTGCAGATGCATTGGCCAGTGACACAAGTTGTCTAACAACCACCATGGATATCGCAAAGGATTTAGCCAACGAGCAACATTACGTTGGACCTGCATTCATCGATGAACAAGGTAATTTTTCAATTAAAGACGGCGGCGACTTTTATAGCTGGAAAGTGAATGAAGAAGTATTAAATGGCGATGGCTTTATCTGGCGTACAAGTTTCGATATTGATGGATTTATCTGGCGCACGTCATTTGATACAAATACAGATCTTCAATGGCGAAGTGAATTTGAAACCGACGGCTTCATATGGCGTACAAACATAGAAACTGATGGCTTCATCTGGCGAACCAGCGTTGATATAGATCCGAATGCCAGTATAAAAATCAACGCCTGGGTTGATCAACAGTAGCAATTGAAAGCCACCATCACCGGTGGCTTTTTCGTCGATTCTATTTAGTTTATACTCTTTTAATCTTATTGTTATTGGTAACAGCTAGTGAGTTTTACTCGTTTAACTATTTTTGTTCTTTTGTTTATTTTCTCTAGTTATACTAAATCTGACATGAGATTTTTGAAGTCTTTTCCAGCGACAAATCCATTATCCTATCAATATGTAAACAGCATAGTGCAAGATGCTAATGGCTTTATGTGGTTTGGAACTCAAGATGGACTTTATCGTTTTGATGGTCATGATTTTAAGCATTACCACCATCAAATCGCTAATTCGCAATCATTAGCTGCCGACACCATCAGTTCATTATTAATCAGTCAACAAGGTCACATCTGGATTGCTACTAGAGGTGGAGGTATTAGTATATTAGACCAATCGACTGAGCTCTTTACGACACTTTCAACTAGCAGCAAAACTCCTCCTTTAACACACGATAATGTTAATGTATTACTTGAGGATAGCCGAGGAAATGTATGGGCGGGAACTGAATTCGGACTCAATCATATCACAAAAGAACAAAATACATATTCCATCACTCAGCATGTCCAACAGCTTGGAAATCCAAAAAGTCTAGCGACAAACATCGTTACTAGCATTATGGAAACAGATAGCCACGAAATTTGGATAGGAACCAGTGGTGGAGGAATATCTATATTTGATCTCGATGGTCAATTTATTCGTCAATTTACGCCGAACCAAGAAAATTCCGATAAACATAATATATCTCTCATCAGCTCATTACTTGAAGATCACCAGAAAAATATTTGGATAGGTACCGTTGAAAATGGTCTTTTTAAATTAGATACCACTAGTAATGTCATTACTCAATTCAAATATGACTCACAACAAAAGCATCAATTTACCAGTGATAATATTGAAGAGATTTTTGAAGATTCAAACCATCGATTATGGATTGCTACTGATAAAGGCTTCCTTGTTAAATCTTCTACTCACGGTCCATTTAAAGCTTACAATCAATCAACAAGCCCCTACAGCTTAAACAATGATTTCGTTTTAACATTCTTTGAAGACAATGAGAAAATGATATGGATAGGCACGTATTCAGGAGTTAACCGCTGGGATCCACTAATGACAACGTTTAAACAATACAACGCATTACGATACCCACAGTTAACCGAAGATATTACCACTGGATTCGCGCAAGATTCCAAAGAACGCATCATTTTTAGCACCTATAGCTCAGGAATTTTTCAATTATCATTGGTTGATAACACTATTACTCTTTTGCCTAATACAGAGTTTTTTAAAGACATGCGTATTATGACGCTATTTAGTGATAGCAATTATCTATGGATAGGAACACGTACGAAAGGTGCTTATAAACTGAATCTAGCAAATGGTGATATTACGACTTATCGCCATAACGTCGATAACCCCAACACCATTTCGGCAAACAGCGTAACCGACATATTTAAAGACAACTACGGGTTCATTTGGATAGCAACTTTTCACCATGGCCTCAATCGACTTAATAATGACAAATCCATCACACGATTCATAAAAGACGATGTAATCAGTAATTCTGGACCTAGTTCAAATCATATTTTACAAATAGAAGCAGATCGCACAGGCAACTTATGGCTCGCCACCTATGGAGGTGGCATTAATAGATTTAATTATGCAACAGAAACATTCACTCATTTGACACATCAACCAGATAATCAAAACAGTATCAGCAGCGATTTATCTTGGGTATTATTTTTCGATGATCGAGATAATCTATGGATCGGAACCCAGTCATCAGGTGTGAATCTGTTAACCGCAGAAAATATTAAGCTCGAACGCTTTGAATTTACTCACCTTGGCGTGAAAGATGGGTTAAAAAGCCGAACCATTTACGGGATAAGCCAAGATCGGCATGGAAAAATGTGGTTTAGCTCAAATAAAGGTATTTCAAGCTTCAATACAAGCTCTAAAGTAATACAACATTTCGACGCAAGTCATGGGCTAGAAGATCTAGAATATAATCATGCATCAGTTTTTATTAGTCGTAGCAAAACTCTCTATTTTGGCAGTGCTAAAGGCTTTGTGAGTATAGATCCTTCAGAATTAACGCCAACAAAAACACCACCTCGGGTTAAACTAATCGATGTATTATCGCTAAATGAGTCGATTTCAAAAGACTACTCCATTAGTGAGTTAACCTCAGTTGATTTTAGCTACAGTGACCGACTAATTTCATTCAAATATGTGGGACTAAATTATATCGACCCGTCCTCAACGCGCTACAAATATCGCTTATTAGGGTTTGATAAAGAGTGGATAGATGCGGGAAGTTCACGACGGGCAACTTATACAAATTTACCTCAGGGTGACTATCAATTTGAGGTCATTGCTAACACCCAAAATAATGTGTGGAGCGCGCCAAGTATACAGTTAAAAGTTCATGTAAAACCAGCGCCTTGGTTTACTTGGTGGGCCTATTTGCTCTATGCATTATTAACCGCGTTATTGCTAATTGGTTATACCCGTTTTATCAATAAAAAAGTCTATATTGAACAACAGCAAAAATTAGAGCTAGCGCAGCAAGTAAAAGAAAAAACACAAGAATTTCTAGAGAAAAATGTAGAATTACAACAAGCAAATAAGCAACTAGAAAATGTCGCCACCATCGACAAACAAACTGGGTTATTTAGCCGCACTTATCTCGATATATATATCGAGCAGTCGACACTGCTACTGTCTCAGCTTCACAAAAATATATTGCCAATACAACGACAGCTGTTGCCTAGGTTGTATACCTTAATGATCAGCTTGGCACCAGAGCATCAATCTAAAATTCTAGAGATTGCCGATTTGCTTTTGTATAGTCGTAATACTGATGATCTAGTCGTTCGTTGGTCTGACAATGCATTCATTATCATTGGTTATGAGAAAGACGATAACGCAAGGGAACTAGCACAACGACTAACTCAACGGTTACAGGAGTTACTTAAAAACGAACAATTGCCATCAATAAGTTTTACTTTCTATCCTTTTGATGTTGAACAACCAATGTCGTTATCGTGGGAACAAATTGGCGTGTTAACTGAGACGGCAAATACCTTGGTATCAAAAAGTAACAAACTAAACTGGTTAGGGCTATATTCTCCTGTCTCTCAACCATTTAATTACTTAGATATATTACAACTTGACGATAAATCAAAACTTACGCAACTCATTCGAACTAAACAGGGCTAATCTTTTAATCTCTGCTGAAATTGCTTTGGTGTGCAATCGTATTGTTCTTTAAAACATCGTCCAAAGTAAGTTTGTGAAGAAAAACCAACATCCAATGCGACACGACCTATTTGTAGGCCATTTTGCAACAATGCCTTCGCTTTTTTCAGCCGTAATTCTTTAATAAAGTTATTTGTTGTTGTTCCTAATATCACTTTTATTTTTCGTTGGAGCTGACGCTCGCTCATGGCCATTTCTTTAGCTATAAAATTCACATCCAATAACGGCTCTGCATAAAATTTAGCAACAACTTTTTCCAGTTTCTGCACAAATATAGCTTCAGGGCTTTGTTCCACATCTGTATCTACCACTAACTTTTCTAAGCTTTCCTGTACACTCTCAAGCCTTGATTCTTGTTGCTTCGAGTCGATTTTTCGTTGAAAACTTTGTTGCAACAACATTCGATTATCAATCAAGTTTTGAATTCGGGTTAACAACTCTTCATGTTGAAATGGCTTCCCTAAGTAATCATCAGCGCTTAAGTTAAGCCCTTTTAGTTTACTTTCTTGATCTGAACGTGCCGTTAGCAAGATGACAGGGATATGGGACGTCATTTCATCCGTTTTGAGCGTGTTTAATACTGTAAACCCGTCGATGCCTGTCAGCATTAAGTCGCAAACAATAAGGTCCGGCAAATATTCTTTGGCGAGTTCAAGGCCTATTTCTCCACTACCAGCCAATAAACAATGATGATGGTTTTCAATCACTTGCTTGATGTGGTTTTGCATATCCAAATTATCTTCAATAATAAGCACGACTTTTTGAGAATGTGACTTTTGCAAAACATTAACATTTTTTGGACTATCAAATAACGGCGAAATATCTTGACTCAATGTCGAGTCAATTAATGGGCTATCTTCAATCTGCGGCTGAGCAATTGGCATAGACAAACTAAACTTACTGCCTTTATCCAGCTCACTAGTTAACGATATATGCCATCCATGAGCAGCCACCAGCTCATTCACCAATGACAAACCGATACCAACACCAAAGGTATTATTAGTTTGTTGATTTTCAGCACGTTGGAATCGCTCAAAGATTTTATGTTGATACTCAGTACTTATTCCAATGCCATTGTCGATAACATCCAATACGATTGAATCATTCTCAACATAAGTTACAACAGTGACATCACCACCACTAGGCGTATATTTTATAGCATTAGACAACAGGTTAAATAGAATCTTTTCAAACCCTTGAGCATCACACTCCACCCACAAACCTGGCGGCACAGTAGAAGAAAATGTAAGGGTATTTTGTTCAGCAAGGCGGCTAAACGACTCGATAGGCATCGCCATTAGGCTTGCAAGGCGATAATGATGAAACGTCATGGTTGGGTTGTCGCGTAAACGTGAAAGCTCTAATAACTGTTCAACCATAGTTACTAATCGTAGGCCATTACGCTTAGCAATAACTAGCTCGTTATTGGATTTTTCATCAACCAAGTAGCGGTCTAATATACCGTTAATAATAGTGAGAGGCGTTCTAAACTCATGAGATATGTTAGCAATAAACTTATCTTTGAGTTCTAGACTCTTTTCTTCGCGACGTTTTCGGTCAGTTAAATTTATAAACGTAATCACAATCAAGGGTTCATCGCGTCGTTCAGCCCACTGTAGTGCTACTTGAACGGGAAATTGAACTTTGTCAGCACGACAGGCAACACTTTCTCTCGAAATTCCAGATCGATTGCGCTCAAGAGAATAAACATTACTTTTAAAATCAAAAAAATAGTGCATTTCATCATTATCATCGAAAAGTTTCTTAATATGACACCCAACAAGTTTCGTTGATAAATATTGAAACATTTGCACAGCAGCAGGGTTAGCAGATAAACAGATCCCTGTCATATCAACCGTTAAAATTGCGTTACTAGAAGCATTCACAATCGCCGTATCTTCACTATTAACTATTTGGTGATTCAAATAATCTGAAAAATTCTTAGCGTCATTGAGTAATATCTGCTCCTGAATTAATGAATGTTTTAAGCGTCTATTTCGTTGCACAAGTGAGTAAATATTAAATACAAGAAAACAACAACCTAAAACTAACCAAATACCCACGACTATTGTCTGAAATCGCAAATCCACAATAAAATCTTTTGAATTCATCACGCCATATAGGTGCGAAAAAGACAGAATTATTATTGTCATCAAAATAACAAAATTAGCACTAACATCTGTATAAGAGTCAGCTTTTGTCTTCTTAGCCACATAACGACTTGGATTAACTAACGTTGTCCCGATGACCATCAAATAAGGAACTTGAATTAAAAACGATTGGAAAAAATCAGATAACGCAGCCTCTTTAAAAGCAACATAGTATTGCAAAAGAATTGTAACGATGGCACATATGAGCATCGAATAAACAATCTTAAAGTAATCTCCTACACCACTCAAAAGTATTGATAATAGCCGTCCTCCTAGCACACAAAAAATAACAAAGTGAAAAAGTAGGGTTGACGTTTGGATTACTGAATCACTAGTATCTAATTCCAATGGAATTAAGACAAAATAACAAAACAACAACACACTAAAAATCAGAAGAGACACTATTGGTGTAGCCAGTTTTTTTATTGCAAGATGGGTTAAATGGGGACTGCTTTCAATCGCAATTATCAATAATAGATATGTAATCAATTGAATACTATTAATCAGTAATACATGCTCAGTAATAGAAAAGCCAACAATGACGTCCTGAATAAAGCTAATAGTCATGGCTAGCAAAAGAAACTGCCAAAAAACTCTTTCAGAGCGGCCATTAGCTTTAATGAACCGTCCACCGACAAAGATCAACGTGACCAAATTTAAGGCCAAAAAGCTATATAAACTTACGTCATTAAATTGAAATAAGACAGGCATCATTACGATGCAAAAAATACCCAAAAACAAAACAGGCTTTACCATGTGATGCATTAAACGTAGCCTTACTTAAAGTAAGTGTAATTATTATTATCATCATAATACTGCGCTTAATAAAATTTTGTAAGTAATAAAACTGTAACTCTAATGGATGATTAAATTAGGGCCTTTTCGCTGTCAGTCTAACTTTCATAGAGCTCTAAAGGTAAACCATCTGGATCGTTAAAAAAGGTAAACTGTTTCCCCGTTAATTCGTCAACACGAATAGGTTCAACTGAAACGCCTTGTCCCTGTAAATAGCCAACGACGGATACAACATCATCAACGGCGAATGCTAGATGACGTAAACCTTGTGCTTCAGGATAACTCGGGCGTGGTGGCGCGTCAGGGAATGAAAATAGTTCAATTTGACTACCATCTGGCAATGCTAAATCTAACTTATAAGAATCACGCTGCTCACGATATGTTTCAGCAATGACGACGAATCCGAGTACATCACAATAAAAAGCTTTTGAAAGTTTATAGTCACTGCAAATGACTGCAACATGATGAATGCTCTTTAAAAATGATGTACTCATAAATATCCTAATTTAAATTACGTGATTTACGCCTTTCTCGTTACCGCTAAAAATTGCGCGATAACTAATAGATTAGCGATATACCACAAATCTTTAACCACAAATTGACCAAGACCATTGATAACAGTATTTGCGTCGAAACCGCCCGATGATATTAAAAATGTTTGTGTCATACCAAATACTGCGCCACAGGCAATCCCTGCAACCCACATCAGTTTTTTGTTACCAAGTACCATACCTAGCGCGAGTAATAATGCAAAAACGATATCGTAACTACCAATTGCATTTGATGCCCCTTGCAAAGAAAATACGTCATATAACCAAGACATCAGCGGCGAATTGACCACTAAACGTTCAATAGCGGTAGCTTCGTATTCAAAAAACTTCACGCCGCCAATCCAAAACAGCACCATCGCCATCGTCGCGTAATTAAACCAAGCCTGTTGACGCTCACTCAACGCCTGTGGCTTAAACAAATACACAGCAAGTGGAATGATCGCAAAGTACTTGATAATGCCTTGACCAGAGCCAATAACCGGGAACCCGCCATGAGCAGCTACCCAGCGTGTTTCACTTAACAGTGTTAATAAAGGTACAGTAGCAATAACTAACATGCCGATGAACGCGAATTTATTAGCATGTTGATGAGGAACAAATAACGCAATGGCAACAGCCACAAACAAAGCGCCTGTTAATTGGCCAAGCACGGTTGGCTCAATCATTTGAGTGAGTGAATAAAAGCTAAATGTTGCTTTTATAGCCCCTGCATTTTGTCCCAAAAAGAACGAAAGGCCCAATAGTAAAAAGCTTAAACCGAGTAGTGATTTTACAGCGAGTTGAAAATGTTTGTCTGTCATGGGGGCTATTACCAATAATTAAATTTGAGTAAAAGACCCACCAATAACAATAAAGTATTCAAAATTAAGAAATTAATTTTGAAAAATGATTAATCTTAAATTAAATCAATTACATCGACTAAGCTACCAACAACGTGATCGGCATTTTCAGCTGCTTCTTCTGTTACTTCTTTACCTGTTCGCACCAGAATATTCGTGGCAATACCGGCATTTTTACCTGCTTGTAAATCAGATAACTTATCACCCACTAAAAACGACTGAGATAAATCAATGTCTAGATGATTTTTAGCACTCAAAATCATGCCAGGCTGCGGTTTACGACAATCACAATTTTGCTTTAACTCACCAATACCTTTCTCAGGATGATGGGGGCAAAAATAAATACCATCAATATCAACGCCTTTATCAGCCAATGACCAGTCCATCCACTCAGTTAATGTCATAAATTCGTCTTCGGAAAAATAACCACGAGCAATACCTGACTGATTGGTAATGACTACAATTTGATAGCCTTTTTCTTTAATGGCTTTACATGCATCAATCACACCGTCAATAAAAACAAAGTCATCGCTGTGGCTTACATAGCCAGTATCTACATTAATTACGCCATCACGATCTAAAAATACGGCTTTGTTTGACATTAACTTTGTTCTCTACATGAAATTTAATGGCGCTAGTCTATCATAACGACGTCGTCTAAAAAGCGCTAAAACGCATTAATCCCCCCATTAACTGCGATTCTTAATTCGCGACAAAAAACTACTTAAATTCCACCGCACACATGATATATTGTATACAAACATCAGTTTAACGAGTCATTCATGAAACATTTAAACGCTAAACAAGTACAAGATGCCCTGACCTTTCCTTCGCTTATTCGCGCGCTTAAAGACGCTTTTTGTAGCGATATTACCGTGCCACTG
>MPDF01000007.1 GCA_001874365.1 Gammaproteobacteria bacterium MedPE
CGATATAATGCTTTTTCTTTTGTCTGTGTAAAATTAACTGTGGTAATGTCAGTCTTTATTTAAATAATATCTAGTTATCATGAACAAACATTTCCGCTTAGTAATTTCTTGCCCTGATCAAGTCGGCATCGTTTCAAAAATCAGTCAATTCATAGCAAGCCACAATGGATCTATCACCGAAGCAAATCATCACACAGATGTCCAAGACAATTGGTTCTTTATGCGTCATGAAATTGCGAGTGACAGCTTTGCTTTAACCTTGGAACAGTTTAAATCAGCATTTGAGCCACTTGCCCAAACGTTAAACTTGGATTGGTCAATTACGGACAGTGAAAGTAGAAACAAGGTTATTTTAATGTGCAGTAAGGAGTCTCACTGTCTAGTCGATATTTTAAATCAGTGGCACAGTGGTGATTTGGACTGTGATATTGCCTGCGTGATTTCAAATCATAACGACTTTCAGGACTTAGTAAAATGGTATGGCATACCATTTCATCACGTACCTGTAGGAAATGATAAACAACAACACTTTCAATCAGTCAGTAACTTAATTAGTGAATACGATGCGCAAAGCATAGTGCTTGCCCGTTATATGCAGATTCTGCCAAGTGATATGTGCGATAAATTTCATCATCAAATCATCAACATCCATCATAGTTTTTTACCATCATTTGTTGGCGCTAAGCCCTATCACCAAGCCTACAATCGCGGTGTAAAATTAATTGGTGCTACCTGTCATTACGTTACCCAAGATCTCGATGAAGGCCCTATTATCGAGCAAGATGTAGCACGCGTGAGTCATCGCATGACACCACAAGATATGGTGCGCCTAGGTAAAGACGTAGAAAAGCGTGTGCTGTCCAATGGTCTTAGAATGCATATAGAAGGTCGTGTTATAGTTCATGACAACAAAACAATCATTTTGGACTAAATATAATGGCAACACATTATCAGGTAGATGCAATCCAAGCCTTTAACGACAATTACATTTGGGCAATCCACCAAAACAACAATGATAACTGTATCATTGTTGATCCAGGTTCAGCGGATGAAGTTTTAAGATTTCTTGCTGATAAAAAAATGTCATTGATCGCCATTTTAATTACGCATCATCACCGCGATCACATCGGCGGTGTGAGCACATTACTTGCCCAATTTCCCAATATTCCCGTGTATGGCCCGTCAAAAGAAGCAAAGGAAACCGTCACTCATCCGTTAACAGACGGCGAAGAAATTACTATACCGGCCCTAGATATCACGTTAAGCGTTTTAGAGGTTCCTGGTCATACCCTTGGACACATCGCATATGCCGATGCGCACTCATTATTTTGTGGAGACACATTATTCTCTGGCGGTTGTGGAAGAATGTTTGAAGGTACACCTAAAATGTTCAGTAGTTCTTTATCTAAATTAAGTGCGCTAGCCTCAACCACCTTAGTTTACTGCGCTCACGAGTACACACTAAACAATCTTACATTTGCAAAGACAATCACGCCTAACTCAAGGGAACTTGAAAAATACATTGAAAGCTGTGAAGAAAAACGAGCTAGAAATTTATCAACAATTCCCAGCTCTATCGACACCGAATTAGCCATTAATCCCTTTCTGAGGTTACAAGATCCTGATGTTATTAATGCGCTTAACCATAAATTCTCAATCAATCTAAATTCGCACAACAATGTCGATGAAAACTTTAAGTGGTTAAGGCAGTGGAAAGACAGCTTTTAGCACAATAAGGCTTTTCAACTCATCAAGACTATTGAATCGTCGAGCATTGCGATACAATGTCGCGATTTTATTGTTTATTGGAATATTAGCTTGAGCAAAGTTAGCAAGGTCGTTCTAGCGGCGTTATTAGTATCTTCATTAGCGGGTTGTCAATTAACTTCGCCGCCAAAGCAACCGGAGATAGTAGCCGCTCCAATTGAAAAACAGACGGTCAAAGAGCCGGTTGTCATAGAGAGAGAAAAACCCGTGATGGTGGTGGTTCCACCGACACCACAAGAAGTAGATAACTTGTGGCACCGTATTGAAATGCAATTTTCATTGCCTCAAAACGACAATAAACAGGTAGCAAGTCAATTAAATTGGTATCGAAAGCACCCAAAATACATCGAGCGAATGTCTAAGCGTGCAGAGCCCTATTTATTTTTCATCGTTCAAGAGATTGAAAGGCGAAACATGCCGCTAGAGATTGCATTACTACCTATCGTAGAGAGTGCATTTGATCCTTTTGCCTACTCTCATGGAGCCGCTTCTGGCATGTGGCAAATCATTGGCGATACTGGTAAACGATTCGGATTGAAAAATAACTGGTGGTACGACGGCCGTCGTGATGTTGTTGCCTCAACCCATGCAGCACTTGACTATCTGCAATTCTTGCACAAACATTTTAAAGGCGATTGGCTACATGCCCTCGCCGCCTATAATTCCGGTGAAGGTCGCGTAGGAAGAGCCATTAAAAAAAATCGCAAGCTTGGCAAAGCAACAGATTTTTGGTCATTAAAACTTCCAGCAGAAACGCGTGATTATGTACCTAAACTACTAGCACTTGCAAAACTGTTAAAGACACCTGATGATTTTGGTATCGTTTGGCCAACATTACCAAACGCTAAACGAGTCGAACAAGTCGCAACAGGATCTCAAATAGATCTGGCATTAGCAGCAAAACTCGCCAAGATGGACTTGAAAGAGTTATATCAATTAAACCCCGGTTTCAACCGTTGGGCGACGCCACCTAGTGGCGAGTATAAACTTCTATTACCGTTACACAAAGCGGGTGAATTTAAATCTGAACTTGCTAAGACCCCAAAGAAAGACCGACTCCATTGGACGCGATATCAAATTAAATCTGGAGACACACTCGGCCAAATTGCCCAACGTCACCAGACCACATCGTCCATAATACGTCAAATCAATGGCTTTAATGGTAATAACATTAGGGCTGGAAAGTTTTTATTGATTCCTATCGCATCAAATAACCTTAGTGAGTATCAGTTGTCTGCAGACTCGAGGCTCGCAGCGACGCAAAATAAAAAACGTGGCCAATTAAAAACAACTTACATTGTGCAATCCGGCGATAACCTTTGGGATATTGCTAGAAAATTTAAAGTTAGTCATCGCAGTATCGCCAAATGGAACGGTATGGCACCTACCGACAATCTCCGTTTGGGTAAAAAGCTGGTTATATGGCAAAACACCGGAAAAGCGATCGCAGGACCTGGTAACAAGGTCTTACGTACAATTACTTACCGGGTAAGAAATGGCGATTCTATTGCACGCATTGCACAAAAATTTAATCTAAAAGTTAAAGATGTTGTCCGTTGGAATTCACTCAATGTTAAAAAGTATTTACAACCTGGGCAACGCCTAAAATTGCAAGTTGATGTAACCCAAATCAATTCTTAACCTTTAAATGAGCATAAAGCTATTGATTGCATTAGCTTTATGCTCACTTTCTTTAATATTAAACACCTGTTTCCTTTAATAAACATTTCCTCAAATGTGAAATTAATTAACTTATTTTGTTGGGTGAAGCGACGCGCTGGTGTAAGATGGGCTGATAATAATAGTCGAGCAAAAGAGAAATGTATGATCAGTGTATTTGATATGTTTAGTATTGGTATCGGTCCTTCGAGTTCACATACCGTTGGTCCAATGCGTGCAGCCTTTAGGTTTACCCAAGATTTAGAGCAACTAAATCACCTTGACAATGTCACCCATGTAAAAACCGAGTTATACGGTTCTCTAGGCCAGACCGGTATCGGGCATGGTACTGGCAAAGCGGTCATTTTGGGCTTAGCTGGCTATGAACCTGAAACTATTGATCCAGAAATTATTGATCCATTCCTTGAGCAAGTAGATAAAGAAGAAACTATCAAGTTATTGGGACGTCACCAAACAGCGTTCCCGCGTAAGAATGCGATCGTCTTTCACCGCCGTAAGAGTTTACCAGTGCATGCAAATGCCATGGAACTATTTGCCTATCAAGGCGATAATTTACTCTTTAATAAGGTGTATTATTCAATTGGCGGTGGCTTTATCGTCGATGAAGAAGAAATAAAGACCTTCACCAAAGATAAAACAGATGCTGATCTTGCAAAATATCCATTCAACACGTCAGAAGAATTACTTAATCAATGTAATACACATGGTTTGAGTATTTCAGCATTAATGATGGCTAATGAAAATACCCTAGCACCTGAGTCAGAAGTCGTTGAACGTCTCTCAAGCATTTGGCATACAATGCGTGCATCAGTTGAGCGTGGTTGTCGACGTGAAGGTATTCTGCCTGGTGGTCTTAAATTACGACGTCGCGCAGCCTCTTTACATCGTCGTTTGCAAGTTGAAGAAGGCAGCAATGTTGACCCTTTATCAGCGATTGATTGGGTGAATCTCTTTGCAATGGCGGTCAATGAAGAAAACGCTGCTGGCGGTCAAGTAGTTACTGCTCCAACAAACGGTGCTGCTGGTATTATTCCAGCTGTTTTATGCTATTTTGATAAATTCATTCAGCCCGTAACAGATGAAATCGCGGTCAGATACCTACTTACAGCGGCAGCAATCGGTATTCTGTATAAGAAAAATGCATCAATTTCAGGTGCAGAAGTTGGTTGTCAAGGTGAAGTCGGCGTTGCCTGCTCAATGGCGGCAGCGGGTTTAACTGAAATTATGGGCGGCACCATTGACCATGTTGAAAATGCGGCAGAAGTCGGCATGGAGCATAACTTAGGTTTAACCTGTGATCCTGTAGGTGGCCTAGTACAGGTACCATGTATTGAACGTAACGCAATGGGCGCCGTGAAAGCAATTAATGCATCTCGTATCGCAATGCGTGGCGATGGTCAGCACAAAGTATCTCTTGATAAAGTGATTAAAACCATGTGGGATACAGGAAATGATATGAAGAGTAAGTACAAAGAAACAGCTCGTGGCGGTTTAGCGGTCAATATAGTTGAATGTTAATAAACATCTAGTACTAAATTAAAAAAAGCGGCTTAAGCCGCTTTTTTTATACCTTTTTATAAATTACCTCAACGGCAGTTTAATGTCTTTAAACAGCGCTTCAACCTGATCATGGTCACGTAAGCTAGCGGCTTGTGATACCAAGTTTTTCGTCAAGTGAGGAGCAAATTCTTCTATAAAATCATACATATAACTTCTTAAGAAGGTACCGCGTCTAAACCCAATTTTCGTCGTTGCATGACCAAACAAGTGATTAACATCAATAGCAACAAGGTCCTTGTCCAATTCTTTGTCAATAGCCATCGACGCGAGAACACCAACCCCTAGGCCAAGTCTCACATAAGTTTTTAATACATCGGCACTGGTTGCAGTGAATACAACATTTGGATCTTGCCCTGCTTCGTTAAATGCAATTTCTAAATCTGACTTGTTTTGGAAACCGAATACATAGGTCACCAATGGGAACGCCGCAATATCTTCAATTTCTAACTCGCGAACACGACTCAGCTTAGCTAGCGGGTGATCTGGGTTTACCACAACAGATCGACCCCAATGATAACAAGGCAACATCACTAAATCCTCATAGTAATGCATAGATTCAGTAGCAATGGCAAAATCTGCCTCTCCCTTAATGGCCATTTCACTGATTTGTGCTGGCGTTCCTTGATGCATATGTAAGGAAACTTTCGGGTAATGCTTAATAAATTTGCCGATAACTTCTGGCAGCGCATAACGGGCTTGTGTATGAGTCGTCGCAATGTTGAGCGCACCTTGGTCCGGCTTAGTATGTTCGTAGGCAACAGCTTTTATACTTTCTACTTTTGATAGTATGTCATTAGAAATATTAATAATTTCTTGACCAGCTTTAGTTACATGCGTCAAATGTTTTCCACTTCGTCCAAATATTTGGATACCCAGTTCATCTTCCAACATTCTAACTTGTTTGCTAATCCCCGGTTGCGAGGTAAACAAACTTTCTGCAGTCGCTGACACATTTAAATTGTTGTTGGCGACTTCGACGATATACCTTAACTGTTGTAACTTCATACTTATTTAACTCTTGATTTGATGGCCAATGACAATATATATATCATTGAGCAGTTGCGCTCACTATATTCTAATTTGTTATAACAAGATTAAATATAAATCATAAATAGAATATAGCAAGTAGATTCATCAGTTATTTTCAATTCTGGTAGATATTAGTTCGTGCATCTTTATTGAAACGCTAGATTTTTAAGGTAAACAAGCGGTATGATAATGAATACTTGCGTCTAACGCCCTTTTTTATAAGACATATTTATGAGTACATCAAATAATAACAATATAGATTACAAGAAAATATTATCCGCTATCAGTTATGATATGCGAAACTCGCTTACGTTGATGTTCCAATCTTTACAGACAGTCGCTAACCAGCCTCAAGCAAATAAAACATTGAGCACTGAAGAGTTGTCGGATATAAACTACCAAGTGCAGCGACTCAATGGAAATCTGACCCAGCTTATGGCGTTGTATAATGTTGAAGAAGATCGTCTAATGATAAACTCGACTGAAGAGATCGTCAGTGACGTCATTGAATCAGCCGTTTTCCAAAATGACTTGTACACGCAAAGTAAAGGTATCGATATTCAAATCAATGTCGATGAAGATCTACAATGGTGTTTAGACCGCGACCTCATTGCCTATTTGGTTGATGATGTACTTAGCAATGCGATTCGTTATTCTCAAAAGCAAATAGATATAGACGTTACTGTCAATAATGGTGCACTTTCAATCGCCATTTCAGATGACTCCAGTGGTTACCCAACGGCAATGATTGACGCCGCTGCGGCCCCAATTGACGAGCTCGCCTCTAAATTCGGACGTATGGGGATTGGTCTCCTATTTTCAAAACTCATAGTGCTGTCTCATAACAACTATGGAAAAAACGGCCAACTTGTATTAAACAATGATGGTAAATTAGGCGGCAGCACATTTACTATTGTATTACCCTAAAACAAAGGACAGGAAATGACAGTATATATTATTGCAGGCGTCGGCTTTCTAGTCTTGATGGTCATTGTGATGACTGTAATGCAACAGCAACGTAATCGGGTCGAGTCAGAAAAACGTACTGAAGTATCACGACTTACGCTAACTATTGACGAAACCGAAGATCTGTTATCTCGCGTTACTAACATTCCAGTTACTAAAGCGTTGATGATTATTATGCATAACCGTATCTTAGAGACGCAAAAGTCAATTTTTTCAATAAACAATGATCGCACCCTAGCAGCACAAATTAATGACAGACAGCAACTCATAGAATCCATAGGTAACTCTTTTCAGTCTCAAGGACTCGATACGTTTAGATTACCTAATGATGATCGTGAAGTTTTACAAATGGTTCAACTAATTAAGAAACTCAAAGGCCTCATTAATAACGAACATAAGCGAGGTCGAATTAATCCAGATGTATTCGGCAATGAAATAAAACGTGCTGATTTAATGCAGATCAGAATAAACATTAATTCAATAATCGGCCGTGCCAAAGGCGCTATCGACGCTAAACAGTCAGGTTCAGCGCGAACATACCTAGATAAAGCCATAAAAACCCTTCGAGCAATAAATTCTGAAGGAGACGGCTTTGTTAATGCAAAACTGGCGGAAGCTGAAGCAATGCTGGCCAAACTTGATCAAGTTAAAATAGACCGTGATGAACGAGCCAAGCGCGAGCAAGATGAGAAAACAAGTACTGATTTAGACATATTGTTTCAACCTAAAAAGAAATGGTAATAATCTCTTATTAAAAAGCAGCCATAAAAAAACCGCTCCTAAGAGCGGTTTTTTATTATCTAAAGAACAAACTACTTTTTCTTAGAAGCTCGCTTAGCTTTTTGGTGTTCGATCCACTTTCCATTTTCATAAGTTGCTGTCCAACCAGTCGCTTTCTTGTCAATCTCAGTCATTACATATTGAGATTTATTCTTACGGCTATAGCGTACAATTGCCATATTGCCATCTGCGTCTTTTTGGGGAGCATCCGCTAGGTAATAGAATTTCGATGAAATTCGGTCTCTAAATTGATGAAGTTCTGCAACCTGAGGCGCTCTCGTTTCACGAGCTTTAGGAAATGTATGAGCTGCAAGGAAAATACCTGATGCACCGTCCCGTAATACAAAGTAAGCGTCACTCTTATCACATGGTAACTCAGGTAAATGTACAGGATCTTCTTTCGGCGGCGCCACTTCCCCGCTTTTCAATAATTTACGTGTGTTCTTACATTCATCGACATTAGTACACGCAAAGTATTTACCAAAGCGGCCGTTTTTAAGTTCCATATCATGTTCACAACGATCACATTCGATAATCGGCCCATCATATCCTTTAATCTTAAAGGTACCTTGCTCAATTTCGTTACCGCCACACGCAGGATTATTACCACAAACATGCAATTTACGTGTTTCGTCAACCAAATAAGAGTCCATCGTCGTATCACAAATATGACAACGGCGGCGCTGCATCAAGGCTTTGTTTTCAGCATCATCATCCGCTGCGACAACATCATCACCCGAAGTTAGGTTAATAGTAGTTTTACAACGCTCTTTAGGTGGCAAATCATAACCAGAACAACCAAGGAATACACCTGTAGTTCCTGTTCTAATGCCCATTTTACGTTCACACGTTGGACAATCGATATCTGTTAACACCATATTGTTAGGACGCATACCGCCTTCTTCAGGTGTTAAATTTGCTTGATCAAGCTGTTTGGTAAAGCCTTTATAAAAATTATTCAGTGAACCTTTCCAATCCATCTCACCGTTTGCAATTAAATCAAGTTCTTGTTCCATTTGCGCAGTGAAATCGTAGGAAAGTAATTCTGTAAAGTTTTCATCTAACCGATCTGTGATGATCTCTCCCATCTTTTCTGCAAAGAAACGACGGTTCTCAACACGTGCATAACCACGATCTTGAATAGTTGAAATGATAGATGCATATGTTGAAGGACGACCAATTCCGCGTTTTTCGAGTTCCTTAACCAAACTTGCTTCATTGAAGCGTGCTGTAGGTTTAGTAAAATGTTGTTTGGGCTCAATTTTTTCCAAATTCAGCGTATTACCAACATTCACGGCTGGCAAGTTTACATCTTCTTCTGCTTTACGCTTAACAGCAGTTTGAACTCTAGTCCAACCGTCAAACTTAACAATACGACCCGTTGCTTTAAGTTCGTATTTGTCGGCGGACACCTTTAATGTTGTTACATCATATTTAGCTGGAGTCATTTGACACGCCACGTATTGACGCCAAATCAATTCGTATAAGCGCTCTGCATCACGCTCCATTTTATTTAACGATGTTGCACTGCGAGCAACATCACTCGGTCTTATCGCTTCATGAGCCTCTTGGGCACCTTCTTTACTTCCGTAATAGTTAGGCGTTTCCGGTAAATATGATTTACCGAACTCACTTTCGATATGATTACGTGCGGCATCAATTGCGTCTTTACTTAAATTAGTCGAATCGGTACGCATATAAGTAATGTAACCAGCCTCATATAGGCGTTGAGCCAACATCATCGTCTTTTTAACACCAAAACCTAAACGTGTGCTTGCAGCCTGCTGAAGCGTCGACGTAATAAATGGCGCTGACGGACGTGACTGACTCGGTTTATCTTCGCGAGAACTCACGGTATAGGCGGCATTTTTTAACGCATTTAATGCAACGTTAGACTCAGCTTCGCTGACAGGCTTAAAAGCCTTACCATCCACTTTAGTCACTTTCATCGCCAACGTTTGAGTATCATCAGTGGTCAACTGTGCATGCATATCCCAAAATTCTTCAGGATTAAACGCCTTGATTTCGCGCTCTCGCTCAACAACTAGCTTTACTGCCACCGATTGAACACGACCCGCAGATAAGCCACGTGCAACTTTTTTCCACAGCAATGGCGACACCATATAACCGACAACTCGGTCAAGAAAACGTCGTGCTTGTTGTGCGTTCACACCATCGATATTTAATTCCGTCGGCGTATCAAAAGCTTCACTGATAGCGTTTTTGGTAATTTCATTAAACACAACGCGTTTAAATCGACTGTCATCGCCACCAATAACTTCACGAAGGTGCCAGGCAATAGCCTCTCCTTCTCTATCCAAATCCGATGCTAAATAGACGTAATCAGCTTTTTCAGCCAACGACTGCAGTTCACTCACTACTTTTTCTTTACCAGGAAGAATTTCGTAATGTGCGTCCCACCCACCTTCAGGATCGATACCCATTCGATTAATAAGCTGCTGCTTATCACGCGCCGCCTTATATTTTTCCTTTGCCGCTGGTTCCATCTTGCGAACTTCAGCTGGCGTCTTTGTAAATTTATTCTTTTTGACTGCACCAGAGGTTGGTAAATCACGAATATGACCAACTGAGGATTTAACGATGAAGTCTTTACCTAAATATTTGTTAATAGTTTTCGCTTTGGCTGGCGATTCCACTATTACTAATGATCTTCCCATAAGAAAAAAATGTCCATTGATGGAGTGAGAATATGTATTGGCTCAATTTATAGAGACTAATAAGCAATAATTCAAGATGTTATTTGGAATAACCCCATAAAAAGTTAAAATTAGCTATATAATCGACCTGATCGTTCGTTTATAACACAAATTAAAACGGCGCTAAAAGCGCCGCATTGGTTTAATCATTTACCGACACTGACAATGTTGTCGCTACACCACTTGGCGTTGATATGGTTGCTGTGAGGCTGCCAGAACTTCTTTCATCATCTGGTTTAATTGATACAGAGCAACTATTAATGGCAAAAGCCGATGATTGTCCGACAGTACACTCATTAGGACCAACAATTTCACCATTTCCAGCATCAAATGTGATTGTAGTTCCGCTTGGCAAGAGGCCATTAAATCGCCCAGCAGCATATAAATGAACCGTTTTAGCACCACCTGATATGTCGACAGCCTGACCATATTGAGTAGGATCATTCACATCCAGTCCTGCCTCAATCAATCCAGCATGAATACCTGAACCAGCTTGTAAAATAGTTACGCTCTTCGAGATAGAAACGAGCTTACGCTCACATCTGTTCGCGCTGTTATCTTCATTAGTACACAGTACGCCGTTATACTTACCATTAGCCTTATCGAACGTGTCATTTTTATTAAAATCAATAAATTCTTCATTGTCTCCGCCCGGCTGCAAACAAGATACATTGGCCGAATTAGTACAGTCCACTACTTCTGCACCCGCTTGCAAATCACCATTTGCTAGGCGACCGCCGAATAATCCATCTTCGTTTTCATCACGGAATGCTTCGGATAAATCAGTAAACGCCTCACCTTCATCGTACTTACCATTGCCATTAGAATCAGCAAAGGACTCTTCACCGATAGCATGTGCAAAAATCGAAACACGATTACCAAAGACTTGACCTAAACCGCCAAATCGGTGATTTAAAGTAAACCGTCTATTGTTATAGAAACACGGAAGGCCAGCTTGGCTCAAACCAGTATCAGTTCCATCAGGAGCAACACACAAGTTAGATGAACTGCCAAGGGTACGGGTGATGGCGTTGACATCGCGATAGGCAGGCGATGGGCTTCGAGGCGATTGACTACGCCATTTCACAGAACAAGTTCCATTTTCCGTTAAACAGAACGAATCAACAGCACCATATTCAGCGCTAAATTGAATCGTTGTTCCATCTGGTACAGGGTTATTATAATGGTCAGCTAATCGCGCAATAATATCGACTTCTACATTATCTATTCCCCAAGCGTCAGGGTTAAGGTTACTCGCAGAAATACTAAAGCTATTGTAATCAGCAACACCGGTCGAAATAGCAAGGGCACCGGAAATTGTAGAAATATCAGGATTCTCTTCTAGAGACGCTAAGATTCTAACGGGTACTGCAACATTACCGGATGAAACAATGACATCTACACGACCATTTTCATCGGTTTCAGCTTTTGTATCAGGCAGTAATTCAATACCACCAACATTCGTACTAAGAGAAAAATCTACAGGGACACCAGAAACGGGATTACCCAACTGGTTATAAACCGTGAATGTCACTGTAGCAGTTTCGCTGCGCCCTTCTCCGCCAGTGCCTTTTAGTGCGATAAAATTAGACGAAACTTCTGTAAACTGAATACTCTGTAGGGCTGCTGCACCGACCGTTAAATCAATGTTTTTGGTTAATACTGTTTGACCAATGGTTGAAGTAACATTGATTTTATCAACGGTACCACAGCCTTTATCTTTGTAGGTCACAGACGCAACCCCATTTATTGTCGCCACTTCGCTCGCAATTTCAGCTTTACCAGCTTGGACACAAGCCGATGAAAATTGTACGTTTACAGATTGAGTTAACGGACTAACATTTCCAGCGACAGACTCATTAATTGGTACGCTTAATGACGCCGTTCCATTAGGTCCGATACTAGACGGAGTTAATATTAAATCCCCCATTTCAACATTCACCGCCGCAACAGAAGCAGCGTAATCAATGCTGGCTGTTACTGCACCAACAGTGGCAGTCAATGTACCAGCGCCATCTTGCGCACCAGAATAAAGCAGAACAGAAGCAATGCCATTACTATCAGTTAAAGCACTGGTGACTTTTAGTTCGCCAATATCATTACCCAGAGTGAAATCAACTTTAACACCCGCAGTTGGTTCACCACTGTGAGTCAGTGTTGCTTCTATCTTCGCAGGTTCAATACTACTGACGTTGTTAATTGTTGCGCCATTATCATCAACAAGTTTGATTGCGAGATTTACTGGCTCGATTACTGCTACAGGATTAGACGTCGAAAAATCTAATGAATCTGTTAAATCATCAACAGTAACAGTAGCCGTTCCAGCACCAACGGTGCTGCCAGCATGAATTTCTACTTTGGCAATACCCTCAGCATTGGTTAAACCACTCGTCACCAGGAGTTGTCCAATATTACCATCTAAACTAAACGACACCTTTTTATTTGCAACGGGTTTATTGTCGACGGTATAAAGTGCAGAGAGCCATTGCGGCGCGCTACCATCAACATTAGTCACGGCATTACCGTCAGCATCGGTCATTGACAAAACAACAGCAGGTTGAGGATCCGTCGGCGTTGTACCGTTACCATCTCCTCCACCAGCTGTACTAGATAATTCGTTTCCTCCACTACATGCCATTAAAAACAGCGTAAAGAAGACGATAGAAAAATAATGAAAAGTCTGACGCATTGGGCATTCTCCCTGCCAAAAATACAACAACAATTAAAGCGATTATCTCGATGTTAGAGAATTTGTGTCTAAGATGCAAAAGGATTTTAGAGAAAATTCAATGCATTAATCTTGCGAACGGTAAAGATCTTTCGCTAAACGCGTCTATGCTTCATTAGTCCTTTTGCAACAATTAAACATTTGCTAGACTCCCACGCGTGTATCGACGATTCTCATTAACAACATAAAATCAGATACCTAATAATAATTAAGGATTACCATGAGTAATAAAAAACCTTTAGGCTTAACGATGAAAATTCTCATCGGTATGGGCCTTGGCATCATTATTGGTGCCATCATCCAATTCACGATGAGCGATGTAAAATTCGTGCAGGATAATATCGTTAACGGATTATTCCACGCCGGCGGTAAGATGTTCGTTAACAGCTTAAAAATGCTAGTAGTGCCATTAGTATTTGTCTCCTTGGTTTGCGGTACGTGTTCACTATCAGATCCTAGTAAACTAGGTAGACTGGGCGGCAAATCTATCGCGTTATACCTAACAACAACCGCAATCGCTATCACCTTAGCAATTGCTTTAGCATTAGTCATTGCGCCTGGCGCAACTGATCAAGCAATGACGAGCACGGCATCATTTAGTGCCAAAGAAGCGCCGTCATTAACTCAGGTCCTAATCAACATTATTCCAAGTAATCCAGTTAATGCGATGGCCGAAGGTAACATGCTTCAAATAATTGTGTTTGCATTATTATTTGGCATCGCAGTGTCACTTGCTGGCGAGTCAGGTAAGCGTATAGCGGCATTCTTTGAAGACATGAATGAAGTCGTGATGAAAATTGTTAACATCATTATGAATCTTGCCCCGTATGGTGTGTTTTTCTTAATGGCTAAATTAGCCAGCGAAATCTCACCGAGTACCTTTATAAATGTTGCTAAGTATTTCTTCGTCGTCCTCCTAGCTTTAGGGGTTCATGCACTGGTTACTTATCCAACTATTCTAAAGTTCTTAACAGGCCTAAATCCGGTTATCTTCATTCGCAAGATGCGTGATACAGCATTATTCGCCTTTAGCACTGCAAGCTCAAATGCAACGATTCCAGTGACGTTAGAAACAACCACTAAAAAGATGGGCGTCGATAATTCAATTGCTTCGTTTACCGTTCCACTCGGTGCAACGATTAATATGGACGGCACTGCTATTATGCAGGGTGTGGCGACTGTGTTTATTGCTCAAGTTTACGGCGTAGATTTATCTATTGCTGACTACTTAATGGTAATTCTGACGGCGACATTGGCATCAATTGGCACCGCAGGCGTACCTGGCGTTGGCTTAATTATGTTAGCCATGGTATTGCAGCAAGTTGGCCTTCCAGTTGAAGGTATCGCCCTTATTATCGGTGTTGATCGTCTACTCGATATGACACGAACTGCTGTCAATGTGACCGGTGATAGTATGGTTACTGTCATCGTTGCTAAAACCGAAAAAGAGCTAGATACCGAAATTTACAACGATCCTTGGATTGGTCGAAAGACAGAATAATTTTCGTAATTCTAGTTAATAGAAAAGGGATGCAATGCATCCCTTTTTTGTTCCGCCCAGTTAAGCGTCAATTAAAACCCTTTCCATTGTCCAAATCGATTCACAACATTAAAAAGTCCTTGCTCGAATGAAGTGCTTGCTGCTTTACCCAATTTTTGGGACAAGGTTTTTGGTACATTGTATTTCACGAGATACACTTGCTTTTCGTTCGCTTGATCTAATAGCCAGTCGTCGCTAGTACTGAGTTCGTCAACAAGACCGATATCAATAGCTTGCTCGCCATACCATGTTTCACCAGTGGCGACTCTGTCCATATCCAATTGAGAACGATGTTTAGCGACGTGATTTTTGAATAAACCATGTACATCATCTATTTCGCTTTGAAATTTTTCACGATCTTGTTCTGTATTCTCACCGAACATCGTCAATGTTCTCTTATATTCACCTGCTGTTACTTGCTCAAAATCAATATCATTTTTCTTAAGCACTTTACTAAAATTTGGGATCTGAGCAATCACGCCAATTGATCCAATAATCGCAAAAGGCGCAGCGACAATTTTATTTGCGATACAAGCCATCATATAACCACCGCTTGCAGCCACCTTATCAACAGCAATTGTCAATGGAATATTTCGTTTTGTGATTCGCTGTAGCTGACTTGCTGCAAGGCCATAACCATGAACAACGCCACCTGGACTTTCTAGACGAACAAGCACTTCATCCTCTTTTTGTGCACACTGCACGATCGCCGTAATTTCACGTCGTAGTCCTTCAACTTGGCTAGCATCCATCGAGCCATTAAAGTCAATGACATATAAGTTCGGCTTAACGTCGTCTTTCGTTTCTTTGTCTGCCTTCTTCTTTGCTTTAGCGCGTATTTTCAGCTCTTCCTTAGACAAAATAGTCTCTTTAAACGACTGTGCTGTATTTTCTAATGCTTGTGACAAGTCAATAAGTTCTAATTGCCCTTTATCTCCTTTGCCTTTACTGCCAAGTGCTACAACAGTCACTAATACAACGACGATTGCAACCACTATGGTTACTGCTTGAGCCAAAAAGAGCCCGTAATTAGCTAAAAATTCCACAATTTATTCCTATAAAAAATATCTCGCCGCAGTGTAACAGTCTCCCAAAAAGCTCGCTATATTTATCGCTAATTAGATGTTTCATGTCACAAACATCAGGTACAATAGCGTTAGACAATTTTTACCTTTTATTAAAACTATGCTAACTCGAACTTCATTCTTCTATTCCGTACTGCTCGTAGTAGTCTCATTATCAATTAGTGCACCAATTTTCGCCCACGGTGGTAACGACCATAACCATTACACCCGAGAGCAAGTCGCATGGCAAAAAATCAATCACGGCGCGTTGCTAATAGACGTGAGGACTTTAGTAGAATTTAATGAAGGTCATTTAAATGATGCGTTGCACATGCCTTACAAAACGATTGTTAAAAGCTTGAAAGAAAAACATATTAGTAAGGACACGGAGATTGTTCTCTATTGCCGCAGCGGAAATAGAGCTGGTAAGTCAATAAAAATGTTAATGAAAGCGGGATACTCCAATCTCCACAATGGTGGTGGTATTAGTGCGTTACGAACGGCTAAATCTCAGCCTGAATCATCATTAACAGTAATTAAATAAATGATGCCATCAAAAAAACTTCTGATCATCGGCTATGTTTGGCCCGAACCTAAGTCTTCTGCTGCTGGCAGCAGAATGATGGAATTAATAGCCCTGTTTAATGGACAAGGTTATCAAATTACCTTCGCTAGTGCAGCTCAACTATCAGATCACATGGCCGATCTTACTGACTATAATGTTGATTGCACTAATATTGCTTTAAACTGCAGTTCATTTGACACCTTTGTCAAAGAGCTAGCACCAAGCATTGTTATTTACGATCGTTTTATGATGGAAGAACAGTTTGGATGGCGCGTTGAGCAACAATGCCCAACGGCCTTAACTATCTTGGATACAGAAGATCTTCATACCCTTAGATATGCCCGTCACGATGCCTATAAAAATGCGCGTGCAGTCAATGCAGATGATCTAACGAATGACATGGCAAAGCGAGAAATAGCGGCTATTTATCGATGTGACCTTACGCTGATGATCTCCAACGCTGAAATTGAGTTACTTACCAAACACTATCAGGTTCCAGCGCAATTACTACACCACATCCCATTTATGTTAGATATCAATAGATTAAACGAAGAACGCCCAGATTATAGCGAGCGTGTGGATTTCATTTCCATTGGTAACTTCAGACATGCCCCCAATTGGGATGCAGTACGCTACCTAAAAGAATCAATATGGCCCTTGATCCGTAAACAATTACCTAAAGCCCAATTAAATGTTTATGGCGCTTACCCACCACCAAAAGCAACACAGCTTCACAATGAGAAACAAGGCTTTCTTATCAAAGGCTGGTGCGATGACGCCCATGCCGAAATTAAACAAGCGAAAGTCCTATTGGCGCCACTACGTTTTGGTGCGGGTATCAAGGGCAAGCTTGCGGATGCAATGATTAACGGTACGCCGAATGTCACGACAAGCATTGGCTGTGAATCCATGCATGGCGAATTACCGTGGGGAGGAGACGTCAGTGATGAACCTGAGCAGTTTGCACAGTGCGCTGTCGCGCTATATCAAGATCGCGAGCGCTGGTTAGACTATGTCAGTAAAGGCGACGATATTATTCGTACGCTTTACAATAAGACGGAGTTAGCAAAGATACTAATGCATCGTGTCAACTATCTCATCGAAAATCTTGAGAGCCATCGACTTGATAATTTCACTGGCAGCATGCTAAAGCATCATCATCATAAAAGTACAAAATATATGTCTCAATGGATTGAAGCGAAAAACAAAGACTAGCTCATGACCAGTTATACTCTGCGCCCTTATCAACAAGAAGCAGTCAAGGCGACGATTCGTCACTTTAAGAAGAGTGATGAATCAGCAGTTATTGTCTTACCGACAGGTAGCGGTAAGAGTTTGGTGATCAGTGAATTGGCGCGTTTAGCTAAACATAAAATCTTGGTGCTTGCTCACGTAAAAGAGCTCGTAGAACAAAACCACCAAAAGTATGAATCCTATGGGTTAAGCGCTAATATATTTTCTGCTGGATTAGGCCGTAAAGAACTCAAACATCAAGTGACATTTGGTAGCGTGCAATCTGTAGCGCCTAATCTCAATAAATTTAAACAATACTTTTCCTTGGTTATCGTCGACGAATGTCATCGAATTGGTCAATTTGATGATAATAAAGCCTCTCAGAATCAGTACCAACAAATCATTGCCCATCTACAAACGACCAATCCAAACCTTAAGTTATTAGGCCTAACCGCAACCCCATACCGCATGGGTATCGGTTGGATTTATCAAGATCATTATCATGGGTTTTGTCGTGGTGACGACGCTAGTGTCTTTAAGCATTGTATCTATGAAATGCCACTTGGCCTGATGATAAAGCAAGGTTTTCTTTCGCCGCCAACCCTTATTGATGCGGCTATAGCACATTATGACTTTTCAAGTGTCAGTTCGAATCGTTTCGCAAGCCCCACCGAAAAAGCACTCAATACCCTGCTTATCAAGCATAAGCGTGTAACAAAGTCGATTACAGAGCAAGTTGTTAGCCTTAGCGAACACCGTAAAGGCGTTATGATATTTGCGGCGACTATTAAACACGCGCAAGAAATCATGGACTACTTAGCTGAGTTTGGCCACAAGGAGCAAAGTGCACTGATTATCGGTGATACTGATAATAAAGAACGTGACTTAATCATTTCACGTTTTAAGGCCCAACACATAAAGTTTCTAGTTAACGTTGCCGTATTAACAACGGGGTTTGATGCACCGCACGTTGACCTTATTGCCCTACTCAGACCCACTCAATCGGTTAGCTTGTTTCAACAAATTGTTGGTCGTGGACTTCGATTATGTGACGGTAAAGAAAATTGTTTGATCATTGATTATGCCAATAGCGGTTTCGATATCTATAGTCCAGAAGTTGGCAGCGCAAAACCCAGTAGTGACAGCGTTGCTGTGCTAGTGCCATGCCCTGTTTGTCAATTTGGCAATACGTTTTGGGGAAAGGTCGACGAAGACGGTGACCTGATTGAACATTACGGCCGCCGCTGTATGGGGCTGGAAGAAAGTGACGGAGAGCGTATTCGCTGCGACTATCGATTTCGCTTTAAAGAATGTAGTCAATGTGGTCAGCAAAATGATATCGCCGCCCGTGTTTGTCAACATTGCGATCACGCAATGAGCGACCCCGACGATTTGTTAAAAAAGTCATTGTCTCTTAAAGATGCGATGGTTATCAGGTGTCAAGGGATGGCAATGGAAACAGATAAATCAGACCCCAACAAGCTCAAAGTGACCTATATCGACGAAGATGGTCAAACGCTAGCTGAAACATTTAATTTCGGCCATCCCAAAGCGCTACAGGCATTCAATCGTCAATTTGGCCGCCGAGTGGGTCAAGGGACAGCGCCATTTAACGTTACAACAACAAGCGAAGCAATTGCTCTATCAAAGCACATGACGTCGCCAGATTTCGTGATTGCTAAGAAGCAAAAATACTATTGGAAAATTCAAGAAAAAATCTTTGATTACCAAGGGAGTTACAGAAAAGCTAACCAACTCTAGTTTTACTAAAAACGGTCAGCCTACGCCCAACAAATCCTTGAGGTTCCTTAGTTCATTGTGGCTCACAACACGCCATTCTCCAGAGAGCAAACTTCCCAACGCAATATTTGCCATCGATAACCGTTTTAAATGAGTCACATTAAATCCCAGATGACTACACATTTTTCGGATCTGCCTATTTAACCCCTGCGTTAAGGTAATGGTAAACCTTAAATCATCAATCAGCGTGATTTCACACACAGTAGTTAGCTTGCCTCTAATCATGATGGGTTGATTCATTTGTGATTCAAAGTCGTCACTTAGTGCAATGTTATTATTTGTTCTATTGCTAAAACTTGGTTCGACACAGACCTCATAACACTTAGTTTGCTTAAATTGAGGCTGTAGTAGTCTATTCGCCAGCTCTCCGTCGTTGGTGAGAAGTAGTAAACCACATGAGTCTTTATCTAACCGACCGATGGGAAACAAGCGTGGAAATGACTGAGGGATAAGATGCAACAAACTATCTGGATCGCTGACATTTAAATTACAGTCGATACCAACAGGCTTATGATAAACAACATAATACTTTTCGTTGAATACGTTTATCACCTCTCCGTCAATACTGATCTTGTCTTCGTGATCAACAAAAGTGAGATGGTGTGCGATATCACCATTGACAGACACACGCCCGTCTGCAATTAAACGAGAAGCTTGGCGGCGTGAACAATGCCCTGCGCCGCCGATCATTTTTGCAAGGCGCATTAGCTACCTAATATCTTGAATGGCAAGGCTAATGCGTCATTAGCACTTTGGCCTAATCCCCAAATAATCGCCGCTAAACCGACGACGGTTAATAAGTACCAAGCGGCTGATATAATTTGACCATACCTATCTAGCGGCAACAATCGAGTTTGGTGACGATATTTATACTCAAAAAATATTTCAATTGAGCCGATAGCTAATAAAAATCCTAACAGCGCAAAGCCAAAGGTATAACTCACATACACACCAAGCCCAGCGCCGAGAACACACACGACTAGACCCATTTTCGAATTAACCGAATAAGCAATACTTTTTAAGACATGGCCGCCATCAAGTGGTAATACAGGTAACAGCTGAAACAGGTTAAGCAATGCATTGAAAACGGCAATACCACCGATAATTTCAATGCCGGTAATCCAATAAGCAACGAGTAAACCAAGAGATAACAATAACCCAAAGAACGGACCCATAATTGAAATCACGACATCTTGCCATCGGGTGTTGAGTTTATCGTCGTTGACCGCTAAACCACCGAGAAATGGAATTAAGTAGAAACCTTTTGTTTTCATCCCAAAGTACTTCATCGCTCGCACATGACCATATTCATGGAAAACCAAACAGCCGATAAGGGCAAGTGCAAACTGAAAAGAAAATAACCAACTATAGGCCGCAAGAGAACCAGCAGCCAATACGACCTTAATTACTTTTGCACTCTTGAATAGTTTTAGTCCCAGCCCTAGTAAACCTACGGTACTTACCTTAGGTTTACTTTCACCATGATTTATAATCTCACGACTTTCAATATCTTTTTCATTCAGCGTGCCACTTGCGACATCTTGACCATCAACGTTCAATTGATACTTCAAAGAAAACGGCTGCCAGCTAATACTGTTACTCAATGAAACCACAATTTTTTGCGCTTGTGGTACATCGCCTTCTTTGGGGACTGCAACTTGTGTTAACTCAAATTGATGACGAACGGAGTCGGTATCAACGGCATCTGATGCCGTAATTTGGCTAACACAGGTACCATCCCAAAATAATTGCTGCCAACCCGCCATAGACGCATCTAATGTTAATGTTTTGCCAAAGAGTTCTAGGTTTAATAAATGCACAACTGTTGCTCGAAAATAGTTTTTGGTGATTATCAACGATTTCTATGTCGGTGCAAGTATAAATTGACGTTATTACGCCCGGCTGCCGAGAATCACTCGTTGAATTGAGGTTGTGCAGCGCACATTTTAGTTAATTTTAACAAGTACAAGTGGGCAAATATTTAATGCAATTGATATTAAGGTGAACTTGGAGGTTTAATCAAACGAGATAACCATTTGCTATCATGACAGGTAATAAAAATGCACTTGAGATGAGAATCGATCCAGTGACAAATAACACAGCGCAACAAACGCCACCATGAAAAACAAAATTTCTTGGCTTTGCTAACGCACTACTTACAAATGCGACCAGCAGAGACTTAGCTAAGTGACGTGCTCGGCGGTATTTATCATGGAGCCAATATTTTGCCGTGTTAATGTTTAACACGATAAAACCAAAAATTAGCTCGATACCACCTATATCAAGAAGGGGCATTAATTCTGGCATAGTAACAACCATTAATAACACAAATACACCGACAATCGCTTTTTGAGTCCAGTGCAGATTTTTCCATGCATTCATATAACGTCCTTGATAATTATTGACTTGAAGCGGCCATCAAACCAAATTATTCCAGCTATGTAAAGCAAAAGGCTCGTCCCAAAAAGTGACGAGCCTTCACAACATGAGCTTGTATCCTAATCAACGAGCGCTTTTTGCTCTGTCGATAAAGAACTGCGTGCGCTAATAATCCAGCGACTATAAATGACGAGCCCAAACGCCGATGCAACACCAATTGCCCCCATCACAAACCACACTACACCGATGTTATTTTGTTGGTACAGCACGGCTGTCATTTCTTGTGCTGATTGACCGCTGATTGATACCAAGTGACTAAAGTATTCGCCTTGTGGAATCGCCGCTAACGCGTCTTTGCTTTGTTGATAAGTGTCTGACAACATCGTTTTAGCCAATGTTTCTTTGGCCGCATACTTATCGTATAACATTGGCCCGATATAACTTTCAGCAACCCAGCCGATGCCCAATGGCAAGTCTTTAAATCCAAGGTACATTGCCTTCTTGTCGTCCGGTGCAATATTGCCAATGAGCTTATAAGATGTTGGACTGGCCAGCATTTCGCCAACACTAAAGGCAAATATCGCAAGAACCAAAAACCACGCGGCATTAACACCGCCAATAATAAATAACGCACCACTACATAAAAACGTACCAACCACCAAACTGTTCATTGTCCCCAAGCGTTGCGCTAAAGCCGCAAATAAAAAGCACGTGAGCATGATCATGCCAAAATTTAAGTTCATGATCCCTTCAGGCAAAATCGACATACCATCAGCATTCATTCCTAATGCCGAGCGCCACGCGACAGAATCAGTCCCGTTTTCGCCAAACAATGACGTGACAATGGCAGTCGTATCAATCCAATCTCTAATATGCACAGGCAACACATCGAAGAGTGCCATAAACATGAACCAAAAGCCGGAAAAGATAATGGTGTAATAAATCAAATGCGCCTGCTTAAATTCTTGAATAGATTCACGCCATAAAGACGTCTTAGGCACACCACTTTGTGCTGATTTGGCAAGGTTGGCTTCGCGTTCCTCTTTGCCCGGCTCTTTGTACAGCAACAACATCAGGAAATTAAGACTAATAATAGCGGCGCACGCATAAAAAACATTTTGCCAATCTAGGATCCGTAATTGTGCGGCAATCAGCGGTCCTACCCAACCACCAATATTTACCATTTGATAGAACATTCCCCATGCCATGGTCGAGTTTTGTGGTGTTGTCGACTTAACGAGCGTGCCTTGAATACCCGGTTTAAATATTCCGGTACCAAGCGCCAGCACAATGGCGCCCACCATGAATCCCCAATACGTTGGAAAAAGTGCCATCAGTAAATAGGCTGCAATTTTAGTCACCGTCGACAACGCAATGGTTTCTTTATAGCCAATACGATCGGATAGCCCGCCAATAAACACCGGAACGAACGCTTGAACTAACGCCCACGCCATTAAAATAGTGCCAAAGTCAGTCATGGTAACCCCTAAGCCACCTTTGGACACTGGATCTGTCGCATAAAGACCTGCTACCGTTTTTACGCCATAGAACGCAACGCGCTCGATGAGTTCCATCCCACCAACGATCCAAAAGACGTAACTTAATGATGCAATAGACGCAAAGAATCCCAATTTCTTAATGGTTTGGGCCGGGGAGTTTTGTGGTGCAGCGGCGGCTGACTGAGTGGATTGTTGGCTCATATTTGGCTCTATTTATTATAGGAATAGAGCCAGACTAAGATATATTGTATACAAAAACAAGTCTGTTGTTTAAATACAGTACAGGACTACATTTTATGTTGAAGATTTTCCCAACAAGCAACAACTAGCTTTTTGTCTGATGGACTCAATTCATTTTTTAAAAAAGCGTTATCTAAACTCGATTGCATCTTCGTCATGAAGCGCTCAAATGTATCATCTATATCAATGCACCCTTGAAGAATTAAATCAAGGTGCCCTTGTAGATAACCACTTGCAAACAAGGCATCATCGTCGCCGTTTTCTAAAATATCTGCGACAAATGCTTCGATGATGGCTTCAGCCTGTGTAAGTAACATAATAAATTCCAAATATAATCGTTGTTAGTTATGCCCAATGGCACTAATCAGGGTTACTCATTTGTACCATGACATAATCGTTATAGCCTGTTGTCACCTTAACAAAGCCACTTAATTCTTTATCTAATCGCGCATCACCAGTATCTACCAGCAACGGACGTTGTTCTAATGCCTGCAACTTAGTTTTCGTCGCGACAATAATGATATTCTCTCGTCCTACAGCCCTAATCACATCAGGACTCAATTGTTGATTACCACGGCCAAATACGTGGCCTTGTCCACCAATTAAGGTGACAACAAGTTTAACAGACGCTTGGCCATCGATAAGTTCTAGTAAATGCTGGGCACTAACATCGCTTGCAACGAGTGATTGATCGCGAACGACATCCACGCCAAGTAGCGTATTGTCGAGTCCCATCTCTTCCATGATAAATTCAGTCGTCGAGCCAGACCCCATAATAACTAACTCATCATCCACCTGTCGCATCACATCAGCGGCAATATCTGCGAGCACTAACTCGTCTGACTCCTTACCGCCCATTTTCACAGCTTGCATATAGCGGAGTTCAGCTGGTACCAGCATTTCGCCGTAGCGCTTGGCTTTAACAACGCCATCGCGAAACAGTGATTCATCGATATCCATCACATCACGCTCCATCACACTAACCAACTGATTCGTAACCATTAGTTCAAGCACCTTACCAGCAGCTGTCGGCGTAATAGCATAAACACCTGAATGAATCTTAACGCCAGCCGGGATACCTAATACAGGAAAGTCATCACCTACCGCACTATAAATATTACGTGCAGTGCCATCGCCACCAACAAACACTAAACAATCAACACCAGCGGCTTTAATTAACGACGCTGCTTCCAATGTATGATTGGCATCGGATGACTGCAACTCACTCGTTAATGCTGTATTGCTGTTAAAGGTTATACATGAATAGTCCAAGCCCAACGATTTACATAAGCTTTCTCCCATCAATGATGGCGCAGTGATAATCTCAATATTGTCTCGATATTGCACTATTTGTGAGAATGCTAAATGAGCGCGGTCATTTGATTTCGGTGTAGCGCCAAGCGCTAATGCTTTATCAATCACTTCATCGCTCCCCTTTAGCGCGACAGAACCGCCCATGCCCGCTACAGGGTTGATAATCAAACCAATTCTAAACTTCATATTCGTTGTTACTCTCATGTAGAGCGCGTTGGTAATCAATGCGCTCAATGGTTAACGGAGGTTGCTGATAGAAGGCACATAATGCACTAAGCAATTTTTGTGTTCGACCGTTAAACCCCGTATTTATCAATTCACATAATTGCGTATAAACATTGTCTTGAAATGCACCTCGGTCAGATTGCCAGCCACTCAAATTATCAGTGCTCACGCGAAAGGGATGACCGCAAGCCAAGGAAAGGGCCCATTCGATAGCCTGTGGTTTAACTTCAACCTTCTCAAAGTTCTTTTGAGTTTGCTCATCACGTCCGTCTGGGCAATACCAATACCCATAATCTTCTAATAAACGACGAGCCTCACCGGCGACTAACCAGTGTGCAATCTCATGGAGTCCACTTGCGAAGTATCCCCTTGCAAAGATAATGCGGTGATAACTTACCGTGTCATCAATCGGGAGGTAAATGGGCTCATCACCGCCTTTTACAAGGCGCGTTTGATGACTCGCGTAAAACGTATCATCAAACACCTGCATTAAATCGTTGTAATCAAACTCTTTGTTCACGCTTTACTTTCTCACGAATTTTTATCAGCCATCTGATAAGCAGTCGTCGATAAATTAACGTCATAATTTTGACCGCGATGACGCAACAAATGGTCCATTAGGGTAATAGCAAGCATTGCCTCTGCAATGGGTACTGCACGCAAACCAACACAAGGATCATGACGTCCTTTGGTGACCAAATCTACTTCAGCACCGGTCTTATCAACACTGCGACCTGGCGTGGTAATGCTTGACGTTGGCTTGAGCGCCATATGCGCTACGATCGGCTGACCAGTCGAGATGCCGCCCAAAACACCACCAGCGTGATTGGAAGTGAAGCCGTCTTGAGTCATGGCATCACGATGCTCACTGCCTTTTTGATTGACCACTTCAAAGCCGTCGCCAATTTCAACGCCTTTTACAGCATTAATGCTCATTAACGAATGCGCGATTTCTGCGTCTAACCGATCAAATATCGGTTCGCCTAAACCGACCGGAACATTGTTCGCTTCAACAGTCACCTTGGCACCAATCGAATCACCTTGCTTTTTTAAATCGCGAATAAGTTGTTCCATATCGTCAAGTTTGTCGATATCAGGGCAAAAGAAAGGATTTGTTTCGATAAGATCGTAATCGACTTTTTCAATAGCCACGTCACCTATTTGTGATAGGTAAGCACGAATTTCAATGCCATAAGCCTGTTTCAAATATTTCTTAGCAATGGCACCACCAGCAACTCGCATCGCCGTTTCACGTGCAGAAGATCGGCCACCGCCACGATAATCACGGATCCCATATTTCTGCTGATAAGTATAGTCAGCATGTCCCGGACGAAATTGATTTTTTATCTCACCGTAATCTTTTGAACGCTGATCGCCATTTTCAATTAACAATCCAATTGGTGTCCCTGTGGTTTTCCCGTCGAAAACCCCCGATAGGATTTTTACTTCGTCAGCTTCGCGGCGCGGCGTAGTAAACTTTGACGTCCCTGGTTTACGGCGATCTAAATCAACCTGTAGGTCAGCTTCAGTAATCTCAAGTCCCGGTGGACAACCATCTACCGTACAACCAAGGGCAATCCCATGACTTTCGCCAAAAGTGGTGATAGAAAACAACTTACCTATTGTATTACCAGACATGAATATTCCTTGCTTAAATTGTTGCAGCCAATGCTGCTTTAAATAACGCTTGATGCGTTGCTAACTGCGCTTTCGTTAGAACAAATACACCATGTCCACCGTGGCCAAACTCAACCCAGTCAAAGGCAACATCAGGGAACTGCTGCTCCATGTGGATTTGCGAATTACCAACTTCCACCACAAGCACGCCACCGTCATTAAGACAATCAAGTGCGTCTACTAAAATGCGCTTCACTAAATCCAGTCCATCATAACCTGCCGCAAGTCCAAGCTCAGGCTCGTGAATAAACTCCTGCGGCAGGCTATCCATGTCTTCTTGGTCGACATACGGTGGATTAGACACGATTAAATCATATTTTTCCCGCAACACTTCGTTCATTAAATCCGATTGAATAGGAATAACGCGCTCTTCCATGGCGTGCTCGAAAATATTGATATTGGCTACATCTAGCGCGTCATAAGAAATATCAACCGCATCCACTTCTGCCTCGGCAAATTGATTGGCCATCGCAATCGCAATACAACCGCTGCCAGTACATAGATCTAATGCACGATGAACGGCATGTCCTTTTAACCAAGGTTCAAAATTTTCGCTTATCATTTGTGCAATTGGCGAGCGCGGCACTAACACACGTTCGTCAACATAGAATTGCAAGCCAGAGAACCATGCATTATTTGTAATATAGGCGGTAGGAACACGGTCATTAATTCGCACGGCAAAAGCTTGTGCAACCGCTAGTCGCTCACGTTGTAATAACTTACAGGTCAAAATACTATCTTTACTGTCAATCGGTAATGCTAATATGTGAAGCGCTAAAGCAACAGCTTCATCCCAGGCGTTTTCATTGCCGTGGCCATAAAACACGCCACTTTGGTTAAATAATGTGGCTCCCCAACGCAGCATATCGCCTAACGTAGATAACTCGTCAATGGCTTCATCAATATGTTGCTGATCTAGCTTAAAAGGTTCCAAGCTTGTCGCTCCTCAAATATGTATCTTAGGGCGATAACTAATGCGCTCAAACCCCACTTTGGCTGGCATTGTATCTTACTAAATTGTGAATATGAACCTTGTTTATAGCCCAAAAAAGCATTTAGAATACGTACTTTGAAATAACGCGACATAATTGATTACTTAATGACCAACGAAAAGACACCATCAATGTTTGATCTACTCGAAGATACGAACATTAAACCTCTCACTCAAGATAAGGTTAATTTACGTCAGCCTAAATCAATAAGAGTTCGTGGTCACAAGGACAAGCAGCAACAAAAACAAGCGGAATTTTATTTTTCAGACGGTTACGTGCCTCATTTAAACGACGAAGGACCGATGCGCTATTGTCGTGATGATGTCGAAAAATATGAACTTAAAAAACTTAGACGCGGTGATTACGTCCCAGAATTGGTATTAGATCTTCATGGGTTAAACCAAAATGAAGCGAAAATGGAAATTCTGGCCATGTTTAAAGAATGCAAAAAATGCCAAATAGAATGTTGCGTAATCGTTCATGGCGTCAGTGGCGGTACGCTAAAAGCGCGAACGCCCTACTGGATAGCGCAATACCCAGATTTGTTAGCGTTTCACCAAGCGCCGTTAGAATGGGGCGGACAAGGCGCACTCATGGTCTTGCTTGATATTGAGCCCGATGAAAATGGCAAGGTTAATTAAACCTTGCAGTGGCTAAGCCCCCATCAATACGTCATCAACTGTTTTATGCCACAGCAGGTTTCCTTGCCAAACATTTAAATCTATTTCTAGGCAAGCGATTGACGATGTCGTAAATGCAGGGACAAAGTCAGCTCGGCATAAATCATTAACTAATAGTCCCACCAAGGGAAGATGAGAAACGACAATAGCATTATTCGCTTTATGTTCAGCGCAATAGGCAAGTAAGGCATCTGCACAGCTCGATGGATTTGATTCTGGTGTTAATTCATTTAAGCAATAATGATGAACGGGCATCTCAAATTCTTGCGATACGAGATTAAACGTTTGCAATGCTCTGCGGTAGGGACTCACAAACGAAATATCAAATGACTGAGCCGTCCTTCCTAACCACTTTGCCATAATATCGGTTTCAGTTTGCCCTTGAATGGTCAATTCCCTCTCGGAGTCAGACGGCGCAGTGATCTGTGCCTGTCCGTGGCGCATAATATACAACTTCATTAATCAATTCCTTAGCAATTTTGTAATTGTATAACTGTCGTTAAATCCAGAAACGACTAAGCATATTAGCCAGTTCGCAATGTCACTTTCAACATCCGTAAACTGAGTATAACGCTTTAACTGTCTTCATATTGTGACTCAATACGCTCATTAGACAATTGGTCAAAAGTCTAGGATCGACGAGCTTGTTCAAATTGATAACACAGCAAACTTACATTGAACCTTTTTTAAATGATTCTTACTAAGAGAAATACCCGTAATCAATGAAGTTGCAGTTTTTATAGCGGTTTACTCGCACCATAAATTCCTGCATTTCCAATGGTCACGGGTATATAAAGCCCTAAGGAAGTTTGTTATGATATTTATCCGAGGGCGTCTCGGGTTTAGTATATGTACAAGGAATACCATTGATAACGTCATCCAACGACAGCAAGTCATATCGTCATATCACGCTAGATAATGGTTTAGATGCCCTACTGATATGTGATAAAAAAACCAATAAATCAGCGACCTCACTTGCCGTCAACGTAGGACACTTTAATGATCCTAAAGATAGAGAGGGTCTTGCTCACCTCCTTGAGCACATGATGTTTCTTGGCACTGACAAATATCCAGATCAGAGTGAGTATCAAACCTATATCAAACAGCACGGCGGTGAACATAATGCATGGACTGGCAGCGAATTCACCAACTTTTACTTTTCAATTGATAACGCGCACTTTAGTCCAGCGTTAGACCGCTTTAGTGACTTCTTCATTGCGCCTAAACTAGCGGGTGAACTCATCGCCAAAGAAGTCGCCGCTGTCGACTCAGAGTATCAACTAAAATATAAAGACGATTCAAGACGTCTTAGTGCAGTACTAAAAGAATGTGTCAACCCACAGCATCCGTATAGCCAATTTTCTGTTGGTAATAAACAAACTCTCGCTGGTGATGCAAGACTATTAGAAAGTGTTCTTCGGGAATTTTATCAACGTCAGTATTGTGCCTCAAAAATGAAAGTAGTCATGCTTTCTAACTTATCACTCGATGAGCAAGAAGCGCATTGTAATCAGTATTTTGGTGCCATTGACAATCGATCGCTCCAACGCGATTTTAAAGACGTACCATTATATTTGGACGGACAATATAGCGTTGAAATAGCAGTCATACCGAACAAAGATATCAAAAAATTGACCCTCAGTTTTCAAGTTGATATTGATGACATCAATTATTACTGCAAACCGCTTTCCTATCTCGCTTTCTTAATCGGTCACGAAGGCGAAGGAAGCTTGCTATCGAGTTTAAAAAACACAGGCCTTGCTAATGGTTTGTCTGCTGGCACTGGGCTTTCTGGGTACAACTTTCGAGAGTTCTCGATTAATATCGCGCTGACAGAATTAGGCAATCGAAGCATTGATCGAGTGATCGGCCTTGTATTTCAGGCCATCAGAATGATTGAACAAGGCGGTATTGATGCATGGCGATATACAGAAAAGCATCACATCATGAATGTTGCCTTCGATTTTCAAGAGCCTCCCAAAGCCGTTGAATTGGTCAGTCACTTATCCATTAATATGTTCAAATATGAACCGCAAGACTTCGTGTATGGCGACTATGCCATGGATAGTTACGAACCTGAATCGATTGGGCGTATTTTGGCTTCAATGACGCCTGACACCGTGCGTGTCGTTGTCGTATGTCAACGCCAAGAAAGCACAGACATCGCTAAGTGGTATGATACGCCTTATGAGATTAAAGCGCTGTCACGCCAGCGTCGAAAACTGTGGACATTAACGCCCATTGATCACACCCTCGCCTTGCCTCAGCCCAACCCATTTGTGGTCGAACGACTGGCATTTACGCCAGCTAAAATCGCGAAAGACGTTCCCGATATTCTCATTGACGAAAAAGGTTTTAGACTTTGGCATTTACCACAGTCAGAATTTAACGTACCCAAAGGGCATATTTTTACAGCGATTGATTCACCGATTGTTAATCAAACAGCAACAAATCAAGTATTGTGCCGACTCTACGTAGAATTACTGCATGATTCGCTAGCTCAAGTCACTTTTCCTGCAGAAATTGCGGGCATGCATTATGACATTTATCCTCACGCTTCTGGGGTAACTATGCATGCGAGTGGCTACACGCCAAAGTTGTTTCTGTTTTTTGAAATTCTCATCACTAAAATTCGCGAACGAGACTTTCCTCAGTCTCGCTTCGACGAAATTAAACACCAACTAACAAAAAACTGGTTAGATCAACGCAAAGCAAAACCAATAAATCGATTGTTTAAAGGGTTAAGTGCAACATTGCAGCCCCACCAATTTGATTACCCAACACTACTGGAACACCTAGAACTCATTACGCTAAACGATTTGCAACACTTCGTATCAACATTATTCAAGCAAGTTCACCTTGAGTCATTCGTGTTGGGAGATTGGCCAACGCGGGAAGCAAAACTTTTTGGTGATAGTCTCTATCGTCAGATCAGCGCTGTCGCACAAGCTGTTCCTTCAATTCCACGGCAAGTTCATTCTCTGAAAGATCAAGGAACATTATGTAGAACCTTTGATTATAACGACGATCAAAGCTCGGTAATTGTTTACTATCAATCTCAAGATCACAGCCCACAACAAGTTGCGCTGTGGAGCCTCGCAAGTCAATTGCTGAGCCCACTATTTTTTGCAGAGATCCGAACCAATCAGCAATTGGGTTATGTCTGCGGCGCATCGTATATGCCAATCAATCGTTACCCAGGATTAATGTTATATGTACAATCGTCAGTCGCAACACCGCAAGAAATCCTGACTGCCATCGATAACGTACTCATCGAGTTTCGAGAACTCATCGACGATATGGATGAGATGCAGTGGCAACGAAATTGCAACGGACTAAAATCGCAAGTTAACACGCGAGATACCAGCGCTCGTCGACAAGCAACACGTCATTGGACGAGTATTTGCAATCGCGATATCGATTTCTCACACCGCGATAGAACATTAGACGCAATCGATCAATTGACGCCAGAAACACTGCTTTCATTCATTGAGGAAACGCTGATAAACGAACAGGTAGATCGTTTGATTATGATGACAGGTGACCAACCTCAGCCACCTCATAAAGCAATTGATAACATCGAAGAATTTAAAACACAAACCCCCGTATTGTTCTTAACGCCAGACTAGTTCACTAAAATGCTCTCGACACATCGATACGTATTTATCATTACCGCCGATTTCGACCTGAGAGCCACTACTTAAAGCGTTGCCCTGTTCGTCCATTCTTACAACCATTGATGCCTTACGGCCGCAATGACAAATTGTTTTCAATTCGACAAGTTTGTCCGCCCAACTCATCAAATATAAACTGCCTTCAAACGGCTCACCAAGGAAGTCTGTTCTCAGCCCGTAACACAACACTGGCAACTTGAGCTCATCAACGACACGACAAATTTGTTTAACTTGTTCCTTCGACAGGAATTGACATTCATCGACTAGAATACAGTGAACAGGCCCATTATCTAATTTCTCTTTCATCAACTGAAATAGATCACAATTTGAAGAGAATATATCAGCATCTTGACTTAAGCCAATACGTGATGTCACCTTGCCTTTACCATAACGATCATCAACTGACGCGGTAAAAATTACTGACTCCATACCACGTTCTTTATAATTATAGGCAGACTGTAATAGCGATGTTGATTTACCTGCATTCATTGCAGAATAATAGAAATAAAGTTGTGCCACAAAACTCGCCTTAAAATAAAAAAACTAAGTGTATCTCGTTCGCTACCTAGATTCATTAGTCTTTGAAAAAATGACATAAAAAAACCGTTAACATCGGTTAACGGTTCTTAATTTAAACAGTATACAATTACAGTTTGCTATTTAACTCAGGAATAGCTTCAAATAAATCAGCTTCTAGGCCGAAATCAGCAACCTGAAAAATAGGCGCTTCAGGATCTTTATTAATTGCAACGATCACTTTTGAATCTTTCATACCCGCCAAATGTTGAATGGCACCAGAAATACCAACGGCTACGTACAACTCAGGTGCAACAATTTTACCTGTTTGACCGACTTGCATATCGTTTGGAACAAAACCGGCATCAACTGCGGCACGTGATGCACCAACACCCGCACCCAATTTATCAGCGACTTCTTCAAGCATTTTAAAGTTATCGCCGTTTTGCATACCGCGACCACCAGAAATAATCACTCGTGCGCTACCTAATTCAGGACGTTCAGATACGGTCAATTCACTGCGTACATAACTAGAAATTCCCGCATCTTGCGCATTATCAATCGATTCTACAGACGCACTACCCGTCTCTTCAACACTATCAAACGCTGAAGTACGAACTGTAATAACTTTAATTGAATCATTTGATTTTACGGTCGCAATTGCATTGCCTGCATAAAATGGACGTGCGAACGTATCAGCAGAATCAACGCGAATAATGTCAGAGATTTGTGCAACATCAAGCAGTGCCGCACTGCGCGGTAAAAAGTTTTTACCCGTGGTAGAGGCAGCCGCCAAAATATGACTGTAACCTTTACCAAGATCCGCCACTAATAGCCCCAAATTCTCAGCTAGCTGATGTTCGTAACACGCGTTATCAGCAACTAATACTTTTGACACACCAGTTAACTTCGCTGCTTGCTCTGCTACTGCACCACAATTAGCACCAGCAACCAACACATCTATATCACCACCAATTGCCGCTGCTGCTGCAACAACTTTATGAGTATCTGTTTTTAGAGCATCGTTATTATGCTCAGCAATTACTAAAATCGTCATTAGATCACCTTAGCTGTCGTACGTAATTTTTCGATAAGTTCGTCTACTGACTCAACCATTACACCAGCACTTCGCGCGGCAGGTTCTTCAACTTTCAATACGTCTAATGAATTCGAAATTTCAACACCAAGTTCTTCCGGTGTTTGCACTGCGATCGGTTTGCGTTTTGCTTTCATAATATTTGGCAGTGACGCATAACGTGGCTCGTTCAGACGCAAGTCAGTGGTAATAACCGCGGGTAGGTTTAACGCTACTGTTACTAAACCGCCGTCAACTTCACGCGTGACTTCTACTTTATCGCCATCAACTTTAACTTCAGAAGCAAATGTACCTTGAGGCATATTAGTTAACGCAGCGAGCATTTGACCAGTTTGGTTATTATCACCATCGATGGTTTGTTTACCCATCAAGACAATTTGTGGTTGTTCAGCGTCAACAACTTTAGCAAGCATTTTAGCAATCGCTAACGGTTGTGGTTGAGCGTCTGTCTCGATTTGAATACCACGATCAGCACCCAGTGCTAATGCAGTGCGAATTTGTTCTTGGCAAGCTTTCTCACCAATTGAAACTGCGATAACTTCGCTCGCAACACCCGCTTCTTTTAAACGAACCGCTTCTTCAACAGCGATCTCACAAAACGGGTTAATTGACATTTTTAAGTTACTTAAATCAACATCAGTATTATCAGACTTAACACGTACCTTAACGTTGTAGTCAACGACGCGCTTAATCGGCACAAGAATTTTCATAAAGTTATCCTTTACCTGCTAAAAAGAGCCAATTATTATTGGCGAAATAAAACAAGCGTTTAAATTAGTTCAAATTGACGGGAACGTCAACAGGAAAAATACATTATTAATAGATCTATAACAATGTATATGCCCAAAAAGTCTATGAGACCGGTTAATTAAACAATCGATATAACGGACAGAAATCTTGACGCCTAGTTATTAGTCACTCGGATTAACAGTTTATCCCCACGTGGAATGCTCTTATACTACCCTCAATTTCAAAAAGGAAAACATATGAAAGCTCTTAATGTAATAACGCTAATCTCGATACTTACAATGTCACTCGCTGGTTGTAGCGAAGACGTAGGCAAAGTCAGTTTGGGTGTATTCACCACCTCTGATATCTTTATCGATGCGAAACAAGATCCCAAACTACCCGGTGTGACTTGTCATATCAGTCATGTCGAAGCCAATTTTGATCTATCTGATCCGTCAAATGCCAGTATCGCGTGCCGTCAGACGGGTCCGATAACACCTGAGCAGTTAGCAACCATTGATAAAAGTAAAAGTGGTGAGGTCGTTTTTAAAGAGTCACTCAGCATCCTCTTTAAGTCATTAAAAGTGCGCAGAATTTACGATCAAGAGAACAACACATTATTGTATCTTTCTTATTCAACCAAAGAGACAAAAGGTAGCTTCAAACATTCACTGTCGAGTGTTAGCCTATACCAAGGTAACTAATCACAACAGATTGTTGTTTATTTTACTAAGATTTGGTTAAATTAATGACATATTATGACGAGATTAATTTAACCAATTGATAATTAAAAGAATAGTACTTTGGCATAATGGTTGTATATAACAGATAAAACAAACTAACTTAAGGATTTACATTATGGGCTTGTGGACAATGATAGTAGCAATCGTCGGAATTGTTGTTGTTGGCGATATTCTCAAACGAATTTTCGATGTTAAAAAAACGGCTGGTGCCAACTCCAACGATGTGCAGCGGCTCATCGCCATTAATGAAGAACTCAACGGGCAAGTAAAAACATTAGAGAAGCGCGTCGCTACACTTGAAACGATAGTGACTCAAGAAGGTTACGATTTAAAACAAACTATTAACAGTTTGTAACCATTGCGCACAAAACATTATTTGTATCGACAGCAATGATAATTAAATCATTAAGCTACGTAATATTCGGCCGTAAAAAGCTGTTGTCGTAGTTTGGTGAAATCCTTGTAAATAGTATAATTAATCGGCTCAAATAGAACATAAGGGCAATGTTAAAACATGATGAAAAGCTGTACTTATCATCGCCCTTTATTCTTCATCTAACGCGACTGGATACTGCTTGCTGACATCAATCACCCGCTGATTTAACGCACAGTAAGCGACAATTCCCGACAGTACGATTACATCAATTAACACCCCATAATAGGCATTAAAATGTATAATGTTGTGCAGCGATATATTTCCTTGCCAAACACTATCCGCTATTTGGATCAGCGCACAGAAAATTAAAAGTCCCCTTATCTTATACCATAGCGATTCGAAAAACGCGGGCATTCCGATGCGACGAAAACTGAAAATGGCGACACAGAATATGGCCGGAATAGCGATCATCAATGCGTGATAAAAATCAGCTCGACTTGGATAAAAGATATTGAGCAATACGCTTGGATCTTTGCGATAAGATAACGAGACAATCCATATCACATAACCTTTTATCAAATAGGCCAGTGACAAAAAGAGCATCAACGGTAGTTTGATACATCCGTGTTTGTCGTAATCTCTAAAGGGGTTATAACGCATTATTCAAACTGTGCTAAAAAAGCAACTAAACCATCTTCATCAAGTGTCTTAATGCCTAAATCATTTGCTTTAGTTAATTTTGAGCCTGCCTTTTCACCTGCAACGAGCATGGTTGTTTTAGCAGAAACACTGCCTGCGACTTTCGCGCCCAACGCACTAATCTTATCCTTTGCTTCACTGCGCCCCATAGCATGCAGTGTGCCAGTAATGACCCACGTTTGACCAACAAGCGGCAACGCCGAAGCGTCTTTCTCTTCGATGACAGGCCAATGAATCCCCGCATCAATCAAGTTATTAATTACCGCAAGATTATGAGGCTGCTTGAGAAAATAGAAAAGGTGTTTTGCCACTATTTCACCAACATCATCAACATCTGTTAGTCGAGAAACCGATGCTGCCTTGATCTTATCAAGCGTTTTGAAAAATTGCGCTAGATTACTGGCTGTTGCTTCACCTACTTCTCTGATCCCGAGGCTATAAATAAATTTGGCCAAACTTGTTGCTTTACTCGCTTCTAAGGCGGCTAATAATTTCTGCGCTTTCTTTTCGCCCATTCGCTCAAGTGTTAACAATTGCTCTTCGTTGAGTGAAAATAAATCGCTGGGTGTTTGGATCATATCCTCATCGACAAGCTGCTCAACTAACTTATCGCCAAGTCCATCAATATCAAAGGCTTTACGCGATGAGAAATGTTTAATGGCTTCTTTACGCTGTGCGCCACACACTAAGCCACCAACACAACGTGCAACCGCTTCCCCTTCTAACCGTTCAATTTCTGAATCACATTCCGGACAAGTGCTAGGAAACTCAATATCTCGTGCATCACTGGGGCGCTGGGCAATAACTGCAGAAACGATCTGTGGTATAACATCACCAGCGCGTCTAATGATCACCTTGTCACCAATTTTTACACCAAGACGTTCAATTTCATCTTTATTGTGCAACGTGGCATTACTCACCGTCACACCACCTACAAATACTGGTTCTAATCGTGCTACTGGGGTAATTGATCCCGTTCTTCCCACTTGAAAATCAACATCCAGCAAGGTTGTCATTTCTTCTTGAGCAGGAAATTTATAAGCAATAGCCCAACGGGGTGCTTTAGCAACAAAACCTGCTTTTTCTTGTCCTTGAATGCTATCTAATTTATTAACAACGCCATCTATTTCATAGGCTAAATCACCACGGCGATTCAGTATATCTTGATAATACGCAATCATGTCATCAAGACTCTTTACTTGTTTTATTTCAGGACAAACAGGAACGCCCCAACCTTTCAATTGTTGCAACTGGCCAAAGTGATGGTCAGCCATTGGCGTCGTCGGCTGCTCAACAACCCCCGTAGAATAAGCATAGAAAGACAAACCTCGACTCGCGGTAATCTTAGAATCGAGCTGGCGTAAACTGCCCGCTGCGGCATTTCTTGGATTTGCAAAGGCTTTTTCACCATTTGCTATCGCCCGCTTGTTAATGCCATTAAACGCAGAAAATGGCATAAACACTTCACCGCGGATTTCTATCTGTTGTGGGAAATCGTTGCCGCGTAATTGAAGAGGAATCGCTTTAATGGTTTTAACATTTTGTGTAATATCTTCACCGACTAAACCATCACCACGTGTTGCTGCGCGAGTTAAGATGCCATCAACATACAACAAGCTCACTGCAAGACCGTCAAGCTTAGGTTCACAGCAAAACGTTTGATTGCCTTGGCCCGTTCGCTCCTCAAGGCGGCGAACAAAATCCTGCATCTCGTCGTCATTAAACGCATTATCAAGAGATAACATCGGCTTAAGGTGAGTTATTTGCGAGAACGACGCTAATGCTTCACCACCCACACGTTGACTCGGCGAGGTCGCAATTTTTAACTCAGGATGGGCTTGCTCTATCTCCTGCAATTCACGCATCAATCGATCGTATTCAACGTCTGGTACCGTCGGGTTATCCAATACATAGTACTGGTGATTGTAGTCATTGAGTAATTGACATAATGTATTCAAACGTTGCTGCGGATTAACGGTACTCATAGGGAACTCTTTAAAAACGAAAGTGAACGACAAGGGGCACAAAGCCCCTTGAGAAAGGAATTATTTTACTAAAAGAAGTTTACGTTCAACTTCTCTAATGCGTTGAACATACAGTTGTGTCGATTGTTTAGTAAGCGTACTGCGTTCGCCATCTAACACTTGCCCATTAAATTCTTCAGCAATTTTAGCAGCGGCATTTAGCATCTTGTTGAAGGTTTCCATATTGCCACTATCGTGTGGAAGCGTCATAAACAAACTAACCCCGGTTGTTGTAAACTGCTCCATATTATCAATGTCAAACACGCCAGGATTTACCATGTTCGCTAACGAAAACAATATGGCGCCTTGCCCAGCTGGATCGACATGGCGATGAAAGATATTCATATCACCAAACTTGAAGCCCAGTGTTAATAACACAGGCAAAAGTGTTGCACCGTCAAGGTCGCCGCCATCTTCACCAACAACGTTGAGTATGAGCACATCCATCGGATCAACCGCAGGCTTAACTTGCTCTGATGCCGATTCAGCTATTGGTGTAGTTTCAACGGTTGGTTCAGGCTGTGGTTCTTCATCGATATCAATCCCGAACGAACCCATTTGGGGAGCCGTATCGTCCGCGTCTAAATTAAGCTCATGTTGCTCTTCAACGTTGACTTTAGGGGGCGTTTTTACCGCTAAGAAGTCTTCTTTTTCTTTAGCAATAGGTGATGCAAACATAGGTGACGCTGCTTTTTGTGCGGTTGTCTCATTAAGCTCGTCATTTTCATCCGTTGTTTCATCAAGGGCAACATCGAAATCTATCGAAGGTGTTTGTAACTTGTCACTATCATTGCCTATATCAAGTGATAGCTGCTCTTCAGGTGCGGTGGTGGTATCAATAGGTTGTTCGTTAGATTCAACAACACGTGCTACGCCGACACCATGACGGTCAAAACCTGAACTGTCACGCAATAAATCACCATTATTATCGGTTTCTGATAGATCTAAATGTGAAATATCAACAGGCTTATTCGCCTGACGAATACTAAATAAACCATGTAATAAAATTGCTGCGATAACAACGACGCCGACAATTAACAAAACACTTCGTAATTCAAAATCCATGAACATCAACCACTCTTCTATTTTATTGTTGTGCCATAGAAACAGCTTCATCAACGTCAACGGCAACAATACGAGAAACACCCGCCTCTTGCATTGTCACGCCTGTCAGTTGATTAGCCATCTCCATAGAGACTTTATTATGTGTAATATAAATAAATTGCACTTTTTCAGACATTTCATTAACCAAATTGCAATAACGGTCAACGTTTGCATCGTCTAACGGTGCATCAACTTCATCAAGCATACAAAACGGCGCTGGATTAAGTTGAAAAATTGCAAATACCAATGATAATGCGGTTAGCGCTTTTTCGCCACCACTTAACAGGTGAATTGTACTATTTTTCTTGCCTGGGGGCTGTGCCATGATACTCACACCAGCAAGCAACAAATCACTGTCTGTTAGCGTCAGTTGAGCACTTCCTCCGCCAAAGACCTTTGGAAATAATCGCTGAAAATCCTGATTGACGCTATTAAAAGTGTTCTTAAACTTCTCTCGGCTTTGACGATCAATTTTTTTAATTGCCTTTTCAAGGGTTTGTAATCCTTGCTCAAGGTCATCACACTGATTCGTCAGTTCATCTAGCCGTTGTTTTTGTTCATTATATTGTTCAATCGCCGTTAAATTAATAGCCCCCATATTGGCCAATTTATTGCGAATAGTGTCAAGTTGTGCAGGCCAAAGTTTTGAATCTACGGCGTCTGCAATTTCCAATGCACGCTGCGCCATTTCTCTTTCACTTAACTCAGTATTTTGTCGTTGTGATTGAAGTTTGACTTTTAGCGTTTCAGCTTTGAGGCGTTGTTGTTCGATGGCTTTGTGTTGTTGAGATTTTTGTTTGTGCGCATCGGTCAGCAAATCACTTTGATTTACGCGCTCTTTCTCCAAAGTCAGTAATTGCTCTTGCAGCTGACTACGCTGATTATTAAGGTTATTTTGTGCGTTTTTACGGTGTAACAATTGATTTTTTTTGTCCGCCAATGGCGCATTACTCTCAGTTAACTTCTTCTCGAGCTGTTCGTGTTCGTTATCTAACTGGGATAGCGTTTTTTGGTACTGCAAAACTTGTTGTTGTTCATTAACTAATTGCATTTCAAGTTTCTGCAGCGTTAACTCACCTTGATGGGTTTGAGCCATCACTTGTTCAAGTTTGTGCTGTAACCGTTTTGTCTGGTGTTTTTCTAACTGCTTTTCTTGTTTTAGTGCATCTAGTTGATTATCACTGTATTGACGTTTTGCAATGCACTCACTTAACGAATCTTCAATGCCAGCAATCGCGTCACTGTCAATTAAATCACTGCGTTGCAAATCGTCAACCTGTTGACTAACTTCCGCGAGATTATTTGCAATGTGTTCCCATTGCTGTTGCTCGAGCAACCATTGTTGCTTGCACGCATTTACCTGTTCAATATTGCGTTGTTTGGCGGCATTTTCCTGAATAATTTCAGGCGTTAGCTCATCAATGCTAAGCGACGTTTTGTCGACAAGAGACTGATAATGCTCCAAACGGTTTGTCTGCTGATCTATTTGATGTACTAACACTTGTAAGCGTTGTTGCAGTTGCATAATGCCATCAGCAACTTTAGCGCCGTCAGCCCGCCAAAAACCACCTTGCCTAAAAATCTCACCTGCTGGCGTAATTATCAGCTCATTAGCAGACAATTTATCAAGCATTTTAAGCGCTTGCTGGCTATTATCAGCACACAATACTTGTTCCAAATACCGTTCTACAATGCTTCTTATTTTATCGTCATTAACAGCAATATGATGAAGAATAGAATCTGGTGATAAAGACACAGGGGTCGCTACTGGCCAAAGCTGTGTATGGTGCTCAGTGGGCGCCTTGTTATCGTATTCATTCACCAAATAGGCACAAGCGTCCCCCCCAATAATGATATCGCAAGCAAGTTGCCATTTTGGCGCGACTGAAATGGCCTGCCACAATTGTCTATTCGACGAAAAATAACTGTTAATGGCATTATCATCACTTTTAGTTTTCGTTTCTATTTGCCCGGTGATCGCCGTTTTTTCATGAACTAATAAAGCAAGTTTTTGCTCTGTCTGATAGACTTCGTGCTGATTCTGCGACAAAAACTCTTGCAATGAACCGGCTTTAGCTTCCAAATCTTGTAAGTGTGCGTCACATTGCAGAAGTTCATTTTTAGCTAATTGATAGCTTTCATCACGGGCGACGGGATCAAGTGTTTGTTGCTGTTTTGCCAAGGACACCCTTTTCTTGTCAAGCAGCTCGACTTGACTACTCGTCTTCATGCGTTGGCTATTAAGCGCACCTTTACGCTGACTCAGAAGCTGCTGTTGTGCAATATTCTGCTGACGCTCGTTACCAATACTAAAAAGCTTGCCTTCGATTGATTCTAACAGTGATTCTTTCTTGTCAACGTTGTCTTTTAATTGATTAACCGTTTCCATCAATGGCGCTAATTGCGCTTGCTCAGTACGTAATGCGACTTCATGTTGCTCGGCAAGCGCTAAGGTATCAGTGATTTGACTGCTAACAGATTCACGCTTGATTTTGATTTGTTCAAAGAGATGCTGGCTTTGACTTTGAGCCTGGATCAAATGCTCAATATTAAGAGTGAGACGCGTAATTTCAGTTTGATGACTGTGATAGGATTCGTTGGCACTGTCTAGACTTTCACGAACCGTTTTAATTTGCTCGCCCGTTGCTGAATCTTGCTCAGACACCTTAGACACCGTGTGACCAATTAATGCGAGTTCTTGTTCACTGGCTTCAAGACTCGTTTGCGTTTGTTCTAATTGTTTTGCAAAATTTTGCCAGCGGTTAACGACAATGTCGGTTTGTAATCTTCGCTCTTGTTGCTTAAGGGCTGTATATTCTTGAGCATCTTTTGCTTGTGATTCTAATGAATCAATTTGGCTTTTGAGTTCATGGTGCAAATCACTCAGACGTTCTAAATTGTCACGACTGTTTTTAATGCGGTTTAACGTATCACGCTTTCGTTCTTTGTATTTACTGATCCCTGCTGCGTCTTCAATAAAGCCCCGTAATTCGGCGGGTTTTGATTCGACCAGTCTCGAGATAGTTCCTTGTTCAATAATTGAATAACTTCGGGGCCCAAGCCCAGTACCACTAAGCAAATCGGCGATATCACGACGTCGACATTTTTGACCGTTAACAAAATAGTCTGATTGCCCTTGGCGAGAGACTTGCCGCTTAATTGATATTTCGCTAAATTGCTGCCACGGCCCTTGAGCACGGCCGTTGGTATTGTCGAATAACAACTCAACGCTTGCTACTGACACGGGTTTTCGCGCATTAGAGCCATTAAAAATAACGTCACTCATATCATCGCCACGTAGATTCTTAGCGCTCGACTCGCCTAACACCCAACGCACCGCATCAATAATATTTGATTTACCACAGCCGTTAGGACCAACTACCGCACTCAGTGACTGCGTAAAAGGGATCACTGTAGGGTCTACAAAAGATTTAAAACCGGCAAGTTTCAGGTGTTTAAGGCGCATTCAGTTACAGCAATAAAAATAAAGACGAGCCATTATGGCACAGCTCCATTTTTTAAGTCAGCCTTATGTCGGCTATTTGATTAAATTTGTTACAGATTTTAAAAGTTTTTTGGCTAGCTGACTACCTTCTATGAGCTTATCAATCTATACTCGACCTAATGTTAATCGTTCAAAGAGTGTAGATGTGTTTGATAAATCTCGCAGTGGCGCGAGCTACTTTTTAAAAGGGTTTGAATTAATTCAAACAAAAGGATTGAGAACCTTTGTAATCATTCCCTTAGTCGTCAATGTTTTGTTATTTAGCGCAGCATTTTACTATCTGTATTTACAATTAGAAGAGCTCTTTGCCTACATTAATGGCTACTTGCCAGACTGGCTATCTTGGTTAAACGTCATCTTATGGCCCATCGCAATTATCATCGTGTTGGTCGTCTTTTCGTTTATATTTAGCTCGGTAGCCAATTGGATTGCTGCTCCCTTTAACGGGCTTCTCAGTGAAAAAGTCGAATGCTATTTGACAGGAAAACCTGCACCAGAGAGCTCCTTTTCTGATTTGATGAAAGAGATACCCCGTGCATTAGGACGAGAATGGACCAAACTCGTTTATTATATTCCTAAAGCGCTGGGTTGTCTGATTTTGTTCTTTATTCCAATAATTGGCCAAACCGTAGCACCGATACTCTGGTTCCTGTTCAGCGCTTGGATGATGGCAATTCAATATTGTGATTATCCTTTTGATAACCACAAACGCAGTTTTACAATAATGAGAGATCAACTAAAACAAGACCGTGGCAGTGCCCTATCCTTTGGGTTTATGACGACAATCTTCTCTATGATTCCTATCGTTAACTTCATCGTCATGCCAGTGGCAATCTGTGGCGCAACCTCCATGTGGGTTGAGCGTTATAGAGATCATCATTTAGCCAATGATTCAGTGGCCCCTTGGGAGCGTTAAGAGCATTCAATCGAAGATGAACAGGAGCTTGACGGGCGGGTAATTTACTCGCCCTATTTGTTTATAAAGTGTAAGAAATCCTGTGGTTATCTGACATTTTCACAACAACTTTTCACTAACTCAATGTGCCGACATCAGTAATAATAGTCATCATACTAATTACAAGGAACCTCCCTTATGAAAGCACTTATTCCAGCACTAGCAATATTAACGTTAACAGCCTGTAGCGCGATACCTTTACAACAAACTGCAAGTAATGTTCGCCTAACCCACACAGAACCAACAGGCGAGCACTGTAAGTTTTTAGGAGATGTGACAGGCAACCAAGGTGATTTCTTCACCGGTGGATTTACGTCTAATGCTGATTTAGAAACTGGCGCCCGTAATGATATTAAAAACAAAGCAAATGCAATGGGTGGCAATGTTGTATATTTACTTACCCAACGCGCAGGTCAAACTGGAAACTACGGTGACGATTTTGGTGGCACACAACAAACAAATGTTACATTAAGTGGCAACGTTTATCACTGTAACCAATAATCAATTCCAATAAAAAAAGGCACTATCTGAAAGCAGATAGTGCCTTTTTTGTACATTGAGAATCAGTCTTAATAGAATGTTTTGTTATTCTCGCTCATTTCCACGAGCAAATTAGATGGCGTAAATCGCTCACCATGCTGTTTTTCATAGCCTTGAAGTAAGCTGACTACTGTACTTACACCTAGCTTATCGATATAACTAAATGGACCAGCAAGGAAAGGCGGGAAACCAATTCCGAAGATTGCGCCAATATCACCATCGCGAACATTGTTGATAATGCCTTCTTCCAAACAACGTGTTGCTTCATTTAGCATTTGAATCACACAACGTTGGGCTATTTCTTGATGCGATGTTTGTTTTGACGGCGACACACCTAATACTTTATAGACGCTTTCGTCCACTAATTTCTTACCGCGCGCTTTTTTATCATAACGATAAAACCCTTTACGGTTTTTCTTCCCTTTACGATCATCGTTTAATAATGCGTCAAATGCTGTTGGAGCTTTAAATCTATCCCCTAATTCTGCTTCCAAAATAGGCGATATTTTAGAGCCAACATCAATACCGACTTCATCAAGTAACGTTACTGGACCAACGGGAAATCCGAACTCAACTAATGCTTTGTCCAGCGATTCTATTGAATCACCTTCAAGTAAAACATTTGCAGCCTCGTTGACATACAACGCTAGAATGCGGTTAACGTAAAAACCGGCGCCATCTTTGACCACAATCGGTGTTTTTCCCTGCTTTTTAGCAAAGGCAACAGTGGTAGCAATGGTTTGAGCTGATGTTTTTTCATGGGCGATAACTTCTACCAACGGCATTTTGTCAACGGGTGAGAAATAATGTAAACCAATCACATTTTCTGGCCGCTCTGCGTGCTGAGCTATTTTTCCAATCGGAAGTGACGATGTATTTGACGCAAAGATTGTGTGTTCACCGCAATGAGTTTCCACATCTTTAACCATTTGGTGTTTTAAGTCCAAATCTTCAAATACGGCTTCTACCACCATATCGACATCTTTAACACCACGATAGGCAACCGTCCCTGTAAGGTTATTCATCTTAGACTGGAGTTCACTGCGCGTAATAAAGCGGCGTTTTAGCTTTTTATCTAATAGATCAAAACTATATTTCAATGCTTGGCTTATACCATCGTGAGAAATATCTTTGATTCGCGTTGGAATATTCGCTTTGATGGCTGTGACGTTAGCAATACCGCCCCCCATCAAACCACCACCCAAGATCATTGCTTTGTTAACTTTTTCAGGTTGCGCGTCACTACCTGTTTCTTTTTTCATCTCTGTCGTCGCAAAAAATAATTGACGCAACGCTTTGGATTCATCCGTCATCACTAAGTCAGCAAAATGAGATGCTTCAATCGCCAGTCCAGCTTGACGACTCTCATTGAGCCCTTTGCGAACACAATCAATGATTTTTAGTGGCGCAGGATAATGCCCTTTTGTTTTCGCCAAAACCGATTTTTCAGCTTGGGAAAACATAATATTACGACCAGCACTAGTCGCTTGAAGCAACGCATTGACGTTATCGAGTTTAGGTTTGGTCTTTTTGATTGGCTTAGCCGCAAGTTTCAACGCAACGTCAAGAAGAATCACTGGCGGAACAACCTCACTCACCAAGCCTACTTTCTTCGCGTCTTTCGCGCGTAATTGTTTACCTGTTAACATCATATCGAGGGCTTTAGCTATGCCCACAAGCGCTGGTAAACGTTGCGTACCGCCGCTTCCTGGCAATAATCCCAACTGAACTTCAGGTAATCCGAGTACGGTTTTTGGGTCGTTAGTACAAACGCGGGCATGACAGGCCATCGCCAATTCAAGTCCACCGCCTAAACACGGGCCGTTAATTGCTGCAACGACTGGCACTTTCATGTTTTCAATACGGTCAAACATACGTTGACCCATGGTTGATATCGCGAGTACGTCATCACGAGATTGACAACTATCGAGCATGGTAATGTCTGCACCGGCAATGAAGTTATCTGGTTTGCCAGAAATAACAACGACCCCTTTCAATGCAGAATTTGCGTCTAACTCATCCAGTACTGATGTCATTTCATCGCCAAATTCGGCGCGTAGCGTATTCATTTTCTCGCCAGCAACGTCCATGCTAATAATAGCAATGTTGTCATCATTTATTGTTGTTGTGAATGTACTCATTATTCAACCTCCAAAACCATGGCTGCACCAAGTCCACCAGCCGCACAAGCTGTCGTTAGTCCTAAACCGCCACCACGACGCTTTAATTCATTAAGTACTTGTGTAATTAATCGCGTTCCTGTCGCCGCAAACGGATGACCATAAGCTAAAGAGCCGCCTAATACGTTAAATTTGTCCATGTCAATTTGACCAATCGCTTTATCACGGCCTAAATGACGCTGCGCAAATAAATCTGATTCGAACATCTTCATATTAGCCAATGCTTGCGCTGCAAATGCTTCATGCATTTCAATTAATGTTAAATCAGATAATTCAATACCCGCACGAGCGAGTGCCATCGGCGTCGCGAATGATGGCCCCATTAACATGTCTTCCCACACATCAATTGCCGCAAAAGCGTAACTCTTGATATAACCAAGCGGCTGATAGCCTAGGGCTTTAGCTTTATCTTCACGCATCATAATGATGGCCGATGCGCCATCCGTTAATGCTGTTGAGTTTGCCGCAGTAACACTACCGTGTTTCTTATCAAACACCGGTCGCAACTTTGCGTAACTTCCTAATTCGGAATTAGTGCGCACTGTGTTGTCTTGACTGATATGCCCACTAAACGGTGCAACATGAGCAGTCATCACTTCATTGTCTAACAGACCGTCATTCCAGCTTTTGGTCGCAAGCGTGTGAGAACGATGGGCTAATGCATCTTGATCTGCTCTGCTAATACCATGAGTTTTTGCCATTTGTTCAGCAGTTTGCCCCATTGATAAACCCGTAGAATATTCAGCAACAGCCGGTGGCACTGGTAATAAATCTTTAATAGAAAGGCGTTTAAAAATATTTAGGCGTTGCCCCAAGGTACGTGCTTTATTGAGATCGACTAGTGCACGCCCTAGTTTCTTAGACACGCCAATTGGCAAAACAGACGAACTATCTGCGCCACCCGCAATACCGATATCGCTAGTGCCAGATAAAATAGATTCAGCAACGTTTGCTGCTGACTGAAAACTCGTCGCACAAGCTCTTGATACACTGTAGGCGTCAGTCGCGATATTCATTCCAGTACCAAGAACGATTTCACGTGCAATGTTTGGCGCTTCTGGCATTTGTACAACTTGTCCATAAACCAGTAAATCAACCAATTTGGGGTCTAGTTCACTGCGCGTTAGTAATTCATTGACGACTGTTTTACCAAGATCAAGGGCTGGAACGCCGTGATATGCAGTTGCCTGTTTCGCAAATGGCGTTCTCAAACCATCAACAATCGCGATACGCTGGCCGCTTTTAGTCGTGAGGTCTTGTATTGAATTCATTATTGACTCCAAATTATTAATCGGATAACTGCTTGTCTAGGCAGATATTAAAACGATTATCAAAAATTTCAGGCCTCACTATAACCCAGAGGTCAGACCACGACAAGTCGAAATTTTTTCCCGAGATAAGAATCAGGAGCCAACAATTTGTTTATAAAATAGGCAAGTAAATAAATAATGGAACTTTTTACGACAATTAGCCTCAATAGAGCATCAATGCGCGCTCCTAACCAGTTGACGTACGGTGTCAATTTTGGGTAAATAGAGCGCGTAATTTCGAATCTCTATTACATTCATTTTAAAAGTAGCTTAGGTAGATAAAATAGCATGACCGTCATCGATAAATTTGAACAGCTAAAATCGTATCTTGATACCCAAATATTGGGTCAACCAGAACTCACCCATTCGATGTTAATTTGTCTATTAGCTGACGGTCATATATTAGTTGAAGGTCCACCGGGACTCGCAAAAACCAGAGCAATTAAATCGCTCGCCGATGGTATCGAAGGTGACTTTCATCGTGTTCAATTCACACCGGATTTACTACCAGCCGATTTAACAGGTACCGATATTTACCGTCCTGAAACCCATGAATTTGAATTTCAGAAAGGCCCACTATTTCACAACTTGATATTAGCGGATGAAATAAACCGTGCGCCAGCTAAAGTTCAGTCAGCGCTGCTTGAAGCCATGGCAGAACGCCAAATTACCGTTGGCCGCACAACTTATCAACTACCCGATCTGTTTCTTGTTATGGCCACTCAAAATCCGATTGAACAAGAAGGTACCTATCCATTGCCTGAAGCGCAACTTGACCGATTTTTGATGCACGTAGCAATAGACTATCCCGGTGCAGAAGTCGAGCGAGAGATCCTTGCACTCAATCGCAATGAAGCCCTTGCCAAAGATTCGATAACGGCCCCTAATTTGACCCAAGAAGAAATTGTTAGCGCCCGCAATGCCTGCTTAGAAATATATTTAGCACCGCAACTTGAGGAATATATCGTACAAATAATTATGGCTACGCGACGTCCTGAAAGCATTGATCCTCAATTAACGAATTGGATAACTTTTGGCGCAAGTCCGCGTGCGACAATAGCCCTTGAACGCTGTGCACGAGCACGCGCTTGGCTTCATGGACGTGACTTTGTTAGTCCGGAAGATATTATTAGTGTAACCCCTAACATACTCCGTCATAGATTACTGCTAAGTTATGAAGCTGAATCAGAAGGTATTAGCCCAAGTATGGTGGTTGATAAGATTTTGACCATGGTTGCCGTTCCATAATTATGAATGAGCAATTTCCACCGTTTTGTGATGGTATAAACCTGTCAGTCAAAGAGTTACTGGAGTATCGAGGCCGCAGTGCCCTGCTCGATTTGTCAGCGAAAAGCCAAATTAAATCCCATATGGCCGGTACTTTAGTTGCGAAAACCAAAGGACGGGGCATGGAGTTTGACGAAGCGCGTCATTATCAAGTTGGCGATGATATTCGAGCCATTGACTGGCGTGTCACCGCTCGTACAGGTAAAACTCACACTAAAATCTATCGTGAGGAGCGCGAGCGCCCTGTCGTTCTACTCGTCGATTTTGGACACCAGCAATATTTTGGCTCACAAATGCTATTAAAGTCGGTGCAGCTTGCTCACTTAGCTTCCCTCATTTCATGGTCAGCTATTGCGAATGGCGATCGTATCGGTGCCCTCTTATTTAATGATTTTGAACATCGCGAATTGAAACCACGAAATCGGCATCATGGCGCGCTTGCTGTCATTGAATACCTGGTAAAAATTCATAATCAAGGTCTAGAAAGTTTCAAACAAAATAAGAGCAAACCATTGGCATTTGAGCAAGCGTGTTTGCGACTGCGCCGTGTCGTCAAACCCGGCAGTCTTGTATTCGTATTGTCTGACTTTGCTCAGTTAAGCCCTAAGGCCGTTAAGCAACTTCAGCTATTGTCTCGCCATAATGAAATCATCGGCTGTCAGGTCACTGATCCGATGGAATTATCGTTACCAGATCAGCTTAGTGGTGCATTGGCAATCACAGATGGTTTGAATCGAAGTGAATTCTTGGTCAACAACCAGCGTCGCCAACAATACGCAACACATCAAAATTCTCTGATGTTAGGTCGTAGTCAAGTCCTCAAAAAGTTGAAGATCCCCTTGTTGTCATTCTCAACTGACCGTCCATTATTATCGCAATTAGAACAACGACATACCAAAAAGTCAGCAGTGTTTGAGGAGTAGATTTTATGAATAGATTAAATCAAACACCATCGGTTCAAGGACCTAATTTACATGATATTGTTTTGCCTGTTGAACCCGGAATTTGGCCATTAGCCGTGGGGTGGTGGCTGTTGATCGCGATTGGACTGATCGGGCTGATTATTTCAATAACGACTATTTTAAGACACCTCAACTATTGGAAGATTAAACGTATTGCGTTGAACAAACTGAGTCAATGTGAATCATGTGACGATATTAATCAATTACTTAAGCAGGTAGCTATCCATTATTGTTCTCGACAAGACATTGGTCCAATGAAAAGTGAGCAATGGACCTTATTTTTAATGAATAATTTACCGCAAGAGCAACAACGGCCTCTGACGGATATCCATCAAGCGCTTTATCGTCAAGATCATGGACAATTCCTGAGTAATTATCGTGCCATTGCCAACATGTGGTTAGGCCAGTTAAACAAAAACTCACTGCGGGAGATGAATAATGCTGTCGTTTAGTCTTCCGTGGATCTTTATCGCTCTTCCATTGCCCTTATTGGTCTATTTTCTAATAAAACCCAAGCCACAACCGCAATTATCGGCACTTAAAGTCGCCGATAATCAAGGATTTCCTGTCGCTAATGAGTCTGTTGCGAGTAAATCGAGTTTCAAACTTGTCGCAAGTAGCCTAGTGTGGATGTTACTCATTTTAAGCAGTGCTCAGCCAATGTGGGTAGGAGAGCCAATCACTCAACCGACTCAGGCGCGAGAACTTATTTTAGCTGTTGATTTGTCGGCGTCGATGCAAGAAGACGATATGAAGCTCAATGGACGTTATGTTGACCGGTTGACGATGGTTAAGTCGGTATTACGTGATTTTATCGAAAAACGTCAAGGCGATCGCATTGGCCTGATTCTCTTTGCAGACAATGCCTATGTCCAAGCACCACTGACCTTCGATTTAACCACAGTACAAACATTACTCGACGAATCATTTTTGGGATTAGTCGGTCAACGCACAGCAATTGGAGAAGCAATAGGTCTCGCCGTAAAGCGCTTTGATAATAAAAAGGATAGTAACCGTGTCTTAGTATTACTAACCGATGGTGAAAATACGGCCGGTTCAATTACGCCAGAGCAAGCACTTGAGCTTGCCATTGCCAAAGACATAACCATATACACAATTGGCGTTGGCAGCGATAACAACCGTCAATTTGGTTTCTTTAATCGCAGCTCTGGTGTCGATGAAACGTCATTAACCAATATCGCACTGGCAACCAATGGTAAATTCTTTAAAGCGACCGATAGTGATGAGTTAGAAGAAATTTATCAACAACTCGATGCATTGGAAAAAATAGAAGCCAATGAAGAAACGATGCGCCCACAAAATGCGTTATTTTATTGGCCACTTGGCCTTGCGCTGTTAATTGTTGGCTTAATGATGATACAAACTCTGATACAGGAGCGTAAATAATGAGCTCATTGTTAGTCGACTTTCATTTTCTACGACCAGCATGGTTGATTGCCATGATTGTGCTACTCATATTGATTTACTTCACTGTCCGCGCTAAGCGTAAACAGGGACAATGGCACCAAGTGTTACCGAGTCATTTGGCAAACCTGTTAATTGACGACGGTGATGGTGTTAAACGACAACAGTCAGGACTTATTCTCTCATTATGCGCAGTGATTGCATCGGTGGCGCTTGCCGGCCCAACATGGGAGCGAATAGAACAGCCACTTTTTAAGGTAAAACAAGCGCAAGTGATAATAGCGGACATGTCTTTGTCAATGTACTCCACAGATCTGGCGCCGAATCGATTAACACGCGCAAAATTCAAAATCAAAGACTTGATTGCTCGGTTAAGCGAAGGAGAAACTGGTTTGATCGCCTATGCCGGCGATGCATTTGTTATTAGCCCGATGACCCAAGATGTCGCAAACTTGAATAATCTGTTACCCGCATTAAACCCGCAGATCATGCCGGTATATGGATCAAACCCCGCAATAGCGATTGACCGTGCGTTAGAGCTACTCAATCAAACCCAGTATAAACAAGGACAAATTTATCTAGTTACCGATGGACTCGAACCAGGTGATGCGCGTGCAATCACTCAACAGCTAAAAAATAGCCAGTTCTCTTTGAATATACTCGGTGTGGGTACCACCAAAGGCGCCCCGATCAAATTACCCAATGACCAATTGCTTAAAGACGACAGTGGAAACATCGTCATTCCAAAGCTACAGCCAAATATATTGCGAAATCTCGCTAATACCCTGTCAGGCCGTTACAGTAATCTAACCAATGACCAGTCCGATATCGATTTTATCACGGGGACCATCAGTCCAGATGATATTGATGAACAAACGCAAGATAAGCAGTTTGGTGATCAATGGCACGAAGTTGGACCTTATTTAGTTTTACTCGTACTTCCTTTTGCACTGGTTGCTTTTAGACGCGGCGTATTAACAAGTATGATTGGCATATCCATTATCATGAGCTATATGCCTCAGCCAGCATTTGCCAGAGACGTCGCTAACAATGAACAAGCTACTTTGCCCGCTAATACCGGGGTATCCCAACAACGAAACCAACAACCTCCCTCTGAAAATTGGTTAAGTACGCTGTTTAAAAGTAAAAATCAACGTGGTTTCGCCGCCTATCAACAACAAAATTACGATAAAGCACTAACAGACTTCGACGATCCACAATGGCGTGGTGCATCTCATTATAAGCAAGGAAATTATGAACAGGCACTTCAAGCGTTTGAGCACGATAAAAAGCCAAAAGGCTTATTTAATCAAGCAAACGCCCTTGCCAAAATGGAAAACTATCAAGACGCTATTGAAAGGCTAGAAACGCTCTTAGAGAAAGAGCCACAATTCCCCAACGCCAAAGAAAACCTTGAAGCGATTAAAGCCATGCTTAAGCAACAAGAACAGCAGCAACAGTCTCAAGATGGACAACAAGGTGATGGTGAACAGCAAGATTCATCGCAACAAGAGTCTGACAACCAACAACAGGATGGGCAGGAAGGCGAAGGCCAGCAAAATCAACAGCAATCTGGTGACAACCAATCTCAAGATCAAAATTCAGAAGAGTCCCCTAATAAGGACAATCAGCAGAATGAACAGCAATCCTCTCAGCCTTCTGATAAACAACAAACAAACGAATCAAAAGATGCCAAAGAACCGACTGACGAAGAGAAAGCGCAGCAAGCCAAAGCTCAACAAGCAGCACAACAGAAACAGCAACTGTTTAACGAAGAAAACTTAACCCCCGAACAGTTACAGCGCTTAAACCAATTAGTCAAAAAGATCCCTGATGATCCGTCATTATTGCTAAAAAATAAAATGGCTGTCGAAGCAAGAAAACGTCAATATCAACGAGTGACAACAAAGGAACGTAAGAAGTGGTAAACGAACAAGTGAATCATTCAATCGAACATCAACTAGCGACATTAAAACATACGATGAAATGGTTAATCATTATCGTTGCGGTTAGTTTATTTACAAATCACACATTTGCAACCACTACCCTTAAAGTCAGTGTCGATAGGAATCCTGCTATGGCAGGAGAAACGTTCTTCCTAACCGCCGTTGCAGACGACTCTGTTAGCAACAATGCACTGGATACTAAGCCTTTGCTCAAAGACTTTATAGTTGGTCAGACATCA
>MPDF01000070.1 GCA_001874365.1 Gammaproteobacteria bacterium MedPE
ATTGCTCTGGCGGTGTTGCTAACAAACTATAAAATCCAAAATCTTGATCAAAATACTCATAATGCCACTTCCACTGAGAACCAGTGACTTTAATGGTAATGTCAGACTTTGAATTATCTTCCATTTCAATCAGCGTTTTTGTTGCTGGTATGGCCATACCAATGAGAATCAAAAACGGAATAACCGTCCAAATGATTTCTACTTTGGTACTTTCATGAAACTGAGCAGCTACTGCACCTTGAGATTTACGATGCTTGACAATGGCGTAAAACATTGCGCCAAACACCACCACGCCAATTAAGCAACAGATGATTAGAATAGTCATGTGTAAGTCGTATACACGATGACTAATATCTGTCACTCCCCGAGTCATATTGATATTACTTGGTGTCGCAGATAGCACACTAGAGATCATCCCTAGCGCTGCGATTATTATTATTTTTATTCGCACAAACTCACCCTACATTCATTGATTAAACAACGGGTAACATGAGTCATATTTCACATCTAACTAAAAACTCTGGTTACCACAGGATCGTCTTACACGCCGCATCGGCTTTTTTTAATATGACTGATTTTTCAATTAACGCAACCCCTAACAGAGCATTTTTTCATCAAAAATTTCTTATTAAAAACAACAATGTCAACATTTAATTAACAAAAATTAGACTAAAGACTTGCATTTGATCGGTATTTGTTCGATAAATAAACATAATAAGAATTTTTAGAAGTTAAGACATTTTATGAGTTAAATATCTGAAACAAGCGGCAAGCGAAAAAGAAACCGCCATAATAGAAAGGTGACACTATGATTTTATCGCACATTTGGGGCATTTATACACATCCTAAGCAAGAATGGAAAACGATTGCCGACAGGCATGAATCCTTTATCAATTCTCTAACTCACACATTATTCATTGCGTTAATTCCCGCACTCTGTAGTTACTATTCATCAGTCCATATAGGTTGGAGCATTGGCGCTGGCGATCCCATATTCTTAACTCATAGCTCCGCCCTTGCGATGGCTATATTAATGTATGGTGGGCTAGTTGGTGGTGTTTTGGCGTTGGGGTTAATGGCCCATTGGATGGCTCATAGCTTTGGTTCTAATCCTTCCCATGTTCAAGCAATCGAAGTGTCCGCATACACAGCAACGCCACTTTATATGGTTGGATTTGCGACTCTCTACCCAGAACTATGGTTTGTAATGTGCGTAGGGTTAGCAGGGATAGCTTATTCGGTCTATATGCTTTATACGGGTGTTCCTATCGTGATGGGTATTCATGAAGACCGAGGGTTTATCTACGCGAGTAGTTTAGTTACTGTAGGCTTGGTATTTATGGTAAGTATGCTTGGATTAACTGTTTTTGCTTGGAGTTCGGGCATAGGCCCTGCATTCGTTCATTAAATAGTCAACACTGTTTTACCCTAGGTGTGCTAGTAATAGCGCACCTTATTTTTCTAAAGAGTCTCTCTCTCTTGCTCTCACGGCTGCCTCTTTTCTGATCATATCGGGCAGCCCTTTTTTACACACTCTTTTCTTCGCTCATTTCACGACGCACTAGCCAATTAACCCATACCAAGGTTCCCAGTAAAATAGCTCCCATTAAATTATGAGCAACAGCGTTGTAAAGTGGCAAATGGAAATAAACATTGAATATCCCTAAACTAATTTGCACGATAGTGACAGCCCCTACTAATGCAGCAGCATTATAAATTCGATACTTAAGTAATAATGCGAATAAAACGACAATACTAACCATCACAGCCACCGCTCCCATACGATGGGCTAAATGAATAGCAACTCGCGCTCCACCATCAAGTTGACCGCCCAAATAATTAGGACCAATCTCTTGAAGAAAATTAAATCCAGTATAGATATCATTTGATGAAATGTCAGAAACCGAACACCAAGGAAGTTGTGTACAAGCAAGTGCTGCATAATTAGATGTTATCCAGCCTCCTAACGCAACTTGAATAAAAACGCAGATTAGCGCCGCCATCGCTCCAGTTTTCAATGATTTTTTTATACCGATGGACAATGTGACACTGCCGAAACCACGTAAATAGAGTAGCAGCAACAGACAGAACGTCGTAAAACCGCCCAACAAATGTAAAGTGACCACTTGAGGCCATAACTTTAATGTTACGGTCCACATGCCAAATAAACCTTGAAGAATAACGAATGCTAATAAAAAAAAACTATGTTTGATTGGAAAGGATTGTCCGCGCCGTTTAATAACACAGCCTAAAGCGACGATAAAAATACATAACAACCCCAGACTAGATGCCAAATAACGATGGGTCATTTCCGGCCAGGTTTTTGTCAGGTTGACGGGGATATCAGGAAATTTTAAATTCGCCTTAGAAATTTCGCTAGCAGAAGACGGTGCCCAAGCATGCCCATAACACAAAGGCCAATCAGGGCAGCCTAACCCAGCGTGAACTAGCCTCGTATAGGCGCCGAGCGCAATAACCAAAAGAGAAAAACATGTTGCAACGATAATTAAGCGCTTTAGCATTAATTGATAATTCATCAAATTTAATCTCACTTGCCTGACAATATTCATTGACGTTAGCAAATACTCATTAAAATTCAAAGAATAATCTTGTTCCCCATAACCGTGAATGCTACTTTATTCACTGAAAATTCTTTGCTGTTGAGACAATAAAATGAAAACAATAACAACGCTATTCTTAATCGGCACAACAATGGCAGGCGCTGCCACCGCTGCGAATTCAAAACATCTGATAGAAAACCATTTAGGCGCAGATAAGTCGCCACGATTACAATCAATATCAATAACTGACAATGGCAACATTTGGGCAAGTGGCACCAAAGGCTTGGTTGTAATGAGTACTGATAACGGAAAAACATGGCAACAAAAAACAGTACAGAACAGCCAAGATTTACAATTTAGAGACATTTGGGCTCAAGATGACACGGTATACCTGTTAGCAGCAGGCGAAGGTGAAAAATCCCGTCTGTATAAAACATCGAACAATGGACAAAACTGGGATTTACAATACACCATGAACAATCCGAAAGGATTTATTAATTGCTTTGATTTTTGGAACAAAGAGCATGGCATGGTCTTTGGTGACAACATTGATGACAAGTTATTTATGCTTGAAACAAAGGACGGAGGCAAAAGTTGGCGTCAAATGACCTCTGTACCATTAGCACAAGAAGGTGGTGAAGGTGGATTTTCAGCTAGCGGAAGTTGCGTTCGTATAAGCGATACAAATGAAGTTTGGGTATCAACAGGTGCCACAAAGCATGCGCGTTTATTACGTTCTTCAGATTATGGAAAAACGTGGAATAGCACGCCTCTTCCCTACCCCGTTGGCAGCACCGCGGGAATATTTTCAGCGATTCCAAACTCTCAATGGACCTTTGGTGGCCGTATGGAGAACCCAGTTATTACAGGCTATCATTTAGAACAACAACAATGGAAACCAACAAAAAATATTGGCCTGAAAGGTGCAATCTATGGCAGTGATAGTTTCGGGGATAATGTTATCGTTGTGAACCCAGACGGCGCGTCCTTATCTAAAGATAACGGCAAAAGCTGGCAACGAATCAGTAAACATTCATTCTGGGTTGTTGAGTTTGACAAAAATGGAACAGCTTGGCTTGCAGGCCCTCAAGGCAGAATTAATAGCATTAACGTAACTAAATAGGACATATCATGTTAAAAGGCGCAGGTGGTACATCAGGTGGCTTCGGCCAATTTTTTCTAGGGCTTATTATGATGTGCGGTGGTTTTTACTTACTGCTCAACGCCATTACAGTAACGTCTTCATTTGGCATGGGTATGCGTTTATACGGTTTTTCAGCCATGGGCAACGCATTTAACATCACCAGCGGCATGATTATGATCCCATTCATATTTGGCGTTGGTCTTATATTTTATAATGGTCGAAACTGGCTAGGATGGATTTTAACACTTGGCTCAATAACCGCCTTAATCTTTGGTGTAATTAGCTCAATTCGATTTTCAATGCGTACCATGACGTCATTCGATTTAATTGTTATTTTAGTGTTAGCAATTGGTGGGTTAGGGCTATTTTTACGCTCTCTCAAAGCACTAGACAGATCGCTACCAGATGAAAATCAAGAAAAGCTTGTTAATCGAAAATAAAAATTAGCTTCAAACTAACGGTTTGCACCTGCAATCCGTTAGTTATACAACTGGTATTAATGACGACCTTTAAATCGCTGCCAAACCATAACCAACAAAGCAAGTCCGCACCAACTCACCAAATACAAGCCAATCACTAATGGAAATGGCATATTAGACATAAATAATAAGCCAATAAATAGCACTGTTAATGCAATGAATAGATAATGAGAAAGTGGACGTTGCATTACGTTATATAATCTAAACAAGTGGCCAAAAATAATGAATTGCTTGCAAACAGATTGCGGCAAATACACCGGCTAATACATCATCGATCATAATGCCAAAACCACCTTTAACATGGCGATCTAATAACTTTATTGGCCAAGGTTTAATGATGTCAAAAAAGCGGAACAAGGCAAAACCAACAACCAGCGGCAATAGCCCAACGGGTGCAGCTATCATAGTGATAAGCATACCTGCTACTTCATCCCACACGATGGCACCATGATCATGAACCTGCATGTCTTTGGCGGCAATATCACAAATCCAAAAGCCGACGATAGTGATAATAAGTGTTATTGCAACGAATACTGGTAATGACAAGTTCATCATCAAGAAATACAACGGCAGCGCAGCCAAAGTACCAAAGGTTCCAGGTGCTTTTGGTGCTAAACCAGAGCCGAACCCCAACGCAAGAAAGTGAATAGGATTCTTGAGAGACAGTTTACTTAAGGCTGGATCAGAGTGTTTCAAAAGTGTTCAAAGCCTTTAAAATGACAATCAAGCGCTTGATTGCTACGTTGAAAACTAACGCCCTCACCCGCTTGCATTTGTCCAATACACACAAAGGGAGTATTGGCATGTTGCAATGCACTTTCAACACTACCTAATGCAGACGGTGAAACCGTAAAACAAAGTTCATAATCTTCACCGCCAGCGAGTGCATAATTGAGTGCTTCATCGACGGTGGTATTATTGCTTAACAAATCAGAAAGCGGTAAGGCATCGACATCAACCACTGCCATACAGCCTGATTGCCTTGCAATATGCCCTAAATCTGATACTAATCCATCTGATATATCAATTGCCGAACTTGCGATAGTTCGCAAAGCATGACCAGCGAGCAAGCGAGGTGTTGGATAATAGTGTTTTTGCAGAGCAGCCGCTTTATCGTCTTCAGATAAATCAACACTACCTACTAAAGCAGCCAGCCCAAGCGCTGAATCTCCCAGATTACCAGTGACACAAATCCAATCACCGATGCGGGCAGTATTTCGCAGCATTTGCTGTTCTTTATTGACCTGACCATGGACAGTTATAGTGACACTTAACGGCCCTTTTGACATATCTCCGCCAATGAGCTCAATGCCATAGTAATCCGCGGCTTTAAAGAAACCGTCGCTGAATTCACTGACCCAAGCTTCATCGATATCAGGTAGCGTTAATGCGAGTGACACCCAACTAGGATTAGCTCCCATAGCGGCTAAATCGCTAAGGTTGGCAGCAAGTGATTTGAAACCCAGTGCGTGTGGGGGAATATCATCAAAAAAATGAACGCCACAGACTAAGGTATCAGTGGATATAGCCAATAGCTGTTCGCCATTAGCTTGCACTAGTGCGCAATCATCACCAATACTTTTAATAACATCGCGACGTTGACTTTGTCGCGCTGTAAAGTACCGTTCGATTAACTCAAACTCACCACACGCCATGTAACAATCCTACTTAATGTTACGTAAACGAGCGACAGTTTTGTCTAATACACCGTTAACAAACTTATGACTATCATCAGCAGCAAAAGCCTTTGCAAGCTCAATTGCTTCATTGATAATCACTTTGTAAGGGGTATCAGCTTGGAATTTTAGTTCGTAGGTTGCTAAACGAAGTACAGCGCGATCGATATGATCAACATCTTCAGCATTACGGGCAAGGTAAGGACGATATGCATCATCAATATCATCTTTAGAACTAATAACGCCATTTAAAACAGCTCTAAAGTACTCAACATCAACCCCTTTGATATCTTGATTTGTCAAAAATTCTAGTTCAATTTCGCCGGCACTGTTGCCAGATAATTGCCAAGAATAAATCGCTTGCAACGCAAGACGACGGGCTTTACGACGCTCTGATGGTTTCATATCTATTTTATTTCCTGTGGAGTTTTACGGTGATGCAATTAGGCAACCATTCGGTTGTCTAGGTATGTCATTAAGCGTCTAGCGCTCGCATCACATTAATCATTTCTAATGCGCTCAATGCAGCTTCGCCGCCTTTATTGCCCATTTTTGTACCGGCGCGCTCAATAGCTTGCTCGATAGAGTCAGTCGTTAATACGCCAAATGTCACTGGAACATTGTATTGCATAGCGACTTGAGAGAGGCCTTTGTTACATTCTCCAGCAACAAAATCAAAATGTGGTGTACCACCACGAATGACAGCACCTAATGTAATGATTGCGTCAAATTCACCTTTTGCCGCAACTTTTTGCGTTGCAAGTGGTAATTCAACAGCCCCAGGAACACGAACGATTGTAATATCATCTTCACTCATGCCACCAGTACGTTTTAATACATCTAATGCACCTTCAACGAGTGAATCAACAATAAAACTATTAAAACGAGAAACAACAATCGCTACTTTAGCGTTAGTGACGCTTAGGTTACCTTCAATAATGTTCATCTTATTACCTTATAAAGAATAGGATCTAGAGGGCCGCTCAAAAAAGAGCGGCAATGATAACACAAGCAATCAAGGCTTAGCATTATCAATATTCTGCATAGGATCACTTATTAGCAATCCCAATTCGCAATAATCATTACTCGCTGATGTAATCAACCACTTCAAGACCAAAGCCTGACAGTGCGTGATAACGTTTCACCGAGCTTAATAAATTCATTTTATGGATGCCTAAATCAGCTAGAATTTGTGAGCCAACACCAACACGACGTGAAGTGCCTTGCCACTTAGCTGTGACAGGCTTCTCACCTTTATCTTCCAATTCGAATGCACGTACTTGGGCAACCAAAGAATCATTCGACTCATGATTAGCAAGTAATACTAATACACCGCCCTCATCGCTAATACGCTGCATCGCTTTATCTAGTGGCCAACTGCGATTTTGAGCGCGCTCACTCGCCAGCAAATCATTAAAGGTGTTTTGTAGATGCACACGTACATTGGTTACACCGTCGCTATCGATGTCGCCTTTTACCATCGCGTAATGTAATTCATCATCGATAGTATCGCGGTAAGTCACTAAATCGAATTCGCCGTATTTAGTTGGCAGTTTACATTGTGCTTCTTTAACGATGGTCGTTTCATTTGCATTGCGGTATTCAATTAAATCAGCAATGGTGCCAATTTTAATGTCGTGTTCTTTCGCAAAAATTTCAAGATCAGGACGACGTGCCATCGTGCCATCTTCCTTTAAGATCTCAACGATAACTGATGCTGGTTCACTGCCTGCTAAACGCGCTAAATCACAACCCGCTTCTGTATGGCCAGCGCGCGTTAATACGCCGCCTTCTTGCGCCATTAGTGGAAAAATATGTCCCGGTTGAACGATATCGCTAGCAACAGCATCTTTGGCAACAGCAACTTGAACCGTACGTGCTCTATCTGCTGCAGAAATACCTGTAGTTACACCTGTTGCTGCTTCAATGGCAACTGTAAAATTAGTGGCGAACTGTGCTTTGTTAGCGTCAACCATCAATGGCAGGTTTAAACGTTCACAACGATCTTTAGTCAAGGTTAAACAAATCAAACCGCGGCCATGTGTCGCCATAAAATTAATCGCCTGCGGCGTAATCTTGTCGGCTGCAATGATTAAATCGCCTTCATTTTCGCGATCTTCATCATCCATCAGGATAACCATCTTGCCGAGTTTGAAATCTTCTAGAATTTCTTCAATTGTATTTAATGCCATGATCTAGCCTTAACCTTAATAGCGACCGAAATGTCGGCGCAGATTATACATGTGTTTAAACGGGTAACCAATGAAATAAGTGTATTTCATTAGATTATTCACTCGGCGTGACGCCAAGCAGTAAGCTGTTATTCTCGTAATAAAATGACGCTGAAATTATTTTAGAAAACCGCTGCGTGCCAATAAGTCCATATTCACATTACTTACTGCGGGAGATTCACTTGCTGTCATTAAGCGTTCGAGATAACGGGCAATTTGATCCACTTCAACATTAACCTTGGTGCCGACAGAAAAATGCTTAATGGTTGTTTCATCACTGGTATGAGGAACGATCGTCAAACGAAATTTATCTCCATCCAGTCCATTGACCGTTAAGCTAATACCATCAATGGTAATCGACCCTTTTAAGGCAATATATCGCATCAGCTGCGCCGGCGCACTGACCCAATAATCTACCGATGAACCATTATCATTAATAGATTCAATACAACCAATACCATCAACATGACCGCTCACCATGTGTCCGCCTAAGCGTGTTGTTGGTGTCACTGCTTTTTCTAAATTGATGACCTGCCCTTGTGAATAATTAGCAAATCCGGTTAGCGATACAGTTTCACCTGATACATCAGCCGTAAAACTATCTTGTGTTTGAGAAACCACCGTTAAACACACACCATTACTGGCTATGCTATCGCCTAACTTAACGTCAGATAAATCCAACTTACCTGTTTTAATTTCAACGCGATAACCATCGTTTTGCTTAGTCATTTGACTCAGCACACCAACACTTTCAATAATTCCAGTAAACATATAAAACCTAAATCTTGTTTGTAACTAACGCTGCGCGGATCCGAATATCTTGTCCCACCATTCTTACATCAGTAATCGTGAGTGGCTGTAGCTTATTCATATGGTCAATGCTTGGCAAATTCAAGAGGCCTTTGTGACCTACTCCCATTAATTTTGGCGCCTGATATACAATGAGCTCGTCACATAAATTGGCCTCAACTAACGCACCTGCTAGTGTCGCGCCCGCTTCAACCCATACGCTATTAATTTCGCGCGTAGCAAGCTCTGATAACAAGGCATTTAAATCAATTCTTCCACTCCCCGGCATTACAAGCTGTGTCACATGTTTTGGCCATTCACGATCATCTTGTTGACGACGAACCAATAATATCGGCGACGTGATACCAATCATTTTTGCATCCGGAGATATTCTGTTTTGACTGTCAATTACCACGCGTAACGGTTGACGTAATTGCTCTGAGGATAGTTGCTCTTGTAATGAACCTAATTCGTTATAACGCAAGTTTAAACTTGGATCATCCACCAGCACGGTATCGGCGCCAGTTAAAATAGCACAGTGCTGCGCTCTAAATTGCTGCACATCCACCCTAGCGTCGCTGGCTGTGATCCATTGACTGGTACCATCGCTTAACGCCGTAGCGCCATCAAGCGTTGACGCCATTTTGACAGTGACAAAAGGACGCTGGCGCTCCATACGTGACAAAAAACCTGGGTTAAGAGCACGTGCTTGCTCAGCTAACACACCGCTCTTGGTAGTAATGCCTGCCGCTTCAAGCATAGCAATACCGCGTCCAGCAACTTGTGGATTTGGATCTTGCATAGCGATCACCACTCGCGTGACACCAGCATCGATCAATTCTTTTGAACAAGGTGGCGTGCGGCCATAGTGACTGCAAGGCTCTAAGGTGACATAAGCTGTCGCACCGCGCGCATTATCTTGCGCCATAGCAAGGGCATTGACTTCTGCATGCCCTTCTCCTGCTTTTTGATGATAACCTTCACCGACAACTTCATCATCTTTTACTAAGACACAACCGACATTTGGATTAGGTGTTGTGGTAAAACGCCCACGCTTGGCTAAATTAATCGCTCGCTGCATAAACTCGATATCAGTGACTGACATGCTCTTTCCTAATTGTTCTGACTTACCTAGCTATTCTGACTTACCAAGCTTTGCAATCTCTTTCCCAAACTCTTCAACATCTTCAAACGCACGGTACACCGAAGCAAAGCGAATATAAGCCACTTTATCTAATAGCTTCAACTCGTCCATCACTAAATTACCCAATAACGTTGATTGAACTTCGCGCTCGCCAGTCGCCCGTAATTTAGATTTGATGGTGTGTAATGAATTTTCAATGGCTTCAACTCCAACAGGACGACGCTCAAGCGCACGCGCCATACCACTTCGTAGCTTTTCATCGTCAAAAGGCTCTCTCGAACCAGTAGTTTTTATAATACGAGGCATCACCAGCTCTGCTTGCTCAAACGTGGTGAAACGTTCTTGGCAACCAGTACACTGACGTCGACGTCTCACTTGAAAACCGTCTGACACAAGACGTGAATCAATTACTTTGGTATCACTTGCACGACAAAATGGACAATGCATAAAATTTTCTCACTAAAACTAATCAGGTAAATTGTTATTATTTTCTTCTTCTATCAAACAACTTACCTGATCAGATTTATTATTCAATAGCTAATCTACGCCCACAAAAAAGGCCGCAAAAGCGGCCTAGTATATAGGAGTTTTATCGCTTAATAAGTTTTATTAAGCGTAAACTGGTAAGCGTGCACAAATTTCGAGTACTTTCGCTTTAACAGCATTAATGACATCTTCGTTCTCAATATCATCTAGCACATCACAAATCCAGCCTGTTAGCGCTTTAGTATCTGCAACAGTGAAACCACGGCGCGTGATTGCTGGCGTACCAAGACGAAGACCAGAAGTAACAAACGGTGAACGTGGATCATTTGGTACAGAGTTTTTGTTTACAGTGATAAACGCACGACCTAACGCAGCGTCAGCATCTTTACCCGTGTACTCTTTACCGATCAAGTCAAGTAATAGTAAGTGGTTTGACGTACCGTTAGATACAACTTTGTAACCGCGCTCCATTAATACATCAACCATCGCATTAGCGTTATCTAAAACAGCTTGCTGATAAGCTTTAAATTCTGGCTCTAGCGCTTCTTTAAATGCCACCGCTTTACCCGCGATAATGTGCATTAATGGGCCACCTTGACCACCAGGGAAAACAGCAGAGTTTAATTTCTTCTCTACCGCTTCGTTTTCGCGAGCGATAATTAAACCACCACGAGGACCAGCAAGTGTCTTATGCGTCGTAGTTGTAACAACATCAGCAAATGGAACTGGGTTTGGATATAAGCCAGCAGCGATAAGACCTGCAACGTGTGCCATATCAACAAATAAGTAAGCACCTACTTTGTCTGCAATTTCACGGAAACGCGACCAATCAACCACACCTGAGAATGCAGAGAAACCAGCAATAATCATTTTTGGTTTATGCGCTAATGCTAGCTCTTCAACTTCTGCGTAGTTAATATCACCGTTTTCATCTAAACCGTATTGCTTAGCGTTGTATAGTTTACCTGAGAAACTAACGTGTGAACCGTGAGTTAAGTGACCACCGTGGGCAAGGCTCATGCCTAATACCGTATCACCATGCTCTAATAGTGCTAAGAAAACAGCAGAGTTAGCTTGTGAACCTGAGTGAGGTTGTACGTTAGCGTAATGTGCACCAAATAATTCTTTAGCACGCTCAATCGCTAAAAACTCAGCTTTATCAACGTATTCACAACCGCCGTAGTAACGCTTACCAGGGTAACCTTCTGCATATTTGTTGGTTAACTGAGAGCCTTGAGCTTCTAAAACACGTGGGCTACAGTAGTTTTCCGACGCGATCAATTCAATGTGTTCTTCTTGACGAGTCGTTTCTTGGCTAATCGCTTCAAATAATTCAGGATCAAAATCAGCAATGTTCATATCACGTTTAAGCATCTAAGTACTCCAATATAAAATCGGTTAATAAAATTTTGACCGTATTCTACCTATCTAGACGGCTAAATCCTAGCGAAAGTGTGACTTTTATCAAACTAATTTCCAATACTTAATAGCGGTCATGACAGGCTTCAATTGACTTATTAGATCAACATAATATTTTAAAATCAAAAGATTAAATTAATATTCCGATAATAAAGTTACATATTAGTTTTATTATTTCCATAACTTTGGAATTAAAAAACAATTCCACCCATTGAATATACGAAAAATCAAATATACAATATTTCACATATTTAAATCACAAAGCAGCATATCATGGGAATTTTCGAACGCTTTCTTTCAATTTGGGTAACGCTAGCAATAGCAGCTGGTGTACTTTTGGGACTAAGCTCACCAGACACTTTTAGCCAAATAGCTCAACTAGAAGTCGCCAATGTAAATTTAGTAATTGCAGTACTTATCTGGCTGATGATTTTTCCAATGATGCTTCAAATCGATTTTGGCGCGATTAAACAAGTGGGAAAGCAGCCGATGGGATTATTCCTAACCCTAACAATTAACTGGCTGATTAAACCCTTTTCAATGGCATTGTTAGGTTGGTTATTTTTCGAATTGCTATTTGCACCATGGATAGATCCACAATCCGCTAAAGAATATATTGCAGGAATGATTTTGCTAGGCGTTGCCCCTTGTACTGCAATGGTCTTTGTGTGGTCTCATTTAACGAACGGTAACGCAAATTATACGTTGGTACAGGTATCATTAAACGACATCATCATGGTTTTTGCGTTTGCGCCACTTACTGCACTCTTGTTAGGTATTAACGATATTATAATACCGTGGAAAACGCTGTTGGTATCCGTTGTGTTGTATGTCATTTTACCGCTTATTGCAGGTATAGTCGTTCGTTCACTATTAAACAAACGCCACAATCTACAAACAATTGATAAGCTAATTGCCAAGTTAAAGCCATGGTCTATCGTTGGTTTACTGGCAACAGTAACCCTATTATTTGGTTTTCAAGCTAATACTATTATCGCAAAGCCTTTGACGATAGCACTGATTGCAATACCATTAACAATTCAAACCTATGTAATATTCTTTATCGCTTATTTTGCAGCGCGATGGCTAAAACTGCCACATAATGTTGCTGGGCCAGCTAGCATGATTGGCACTTCGAATTTCTTTGAATTAGCTGTGGCGGTGGCCATCTCACTGTTTGGATTATATTCCGGCGCAGCATTAGCAACAGTTGTTGGCGTGTTGGTTGAAGTACCAATCATGTTATCGCTAGTTGCTTTCGTTAATAAAACTAAGCATTGGTTCAATGCAACAACCTAGGAGATTTTTATGTCAGTTCATCCATTTGACACACTTACATTAGCCAATGGCGCAAAAATTATATTTACACCTTGCCCTGGCACCAAAGAGGCTTCAATTACAGATGCTGTAAGCACACTGAAAACAGCTGGAGCATCACTTATTATCTCAGTAATGTTTGACGAGGAGCTCGCCAAACTTAATGCGGCAACGTTAAGTGATGTAACTAAAGAGCAAAACGTTCAATGGCTACAATGGCCAATTTCAGATGAAGCTGGGCCAGATGCTATTTTTGAAATGGCTTTTAACAAAGATATATCAACTGTATTAGAAGCCCTCGCCAACCAACAAACAATTGCTGTGCATTGTAAAGGAGGATCTGGTCGAACGGGTTTAGCGATTGCACTTATCCTAAAATCTGTTGGTTTAAATAACGACGACATCGTGACTATGGTGCAAACCATTAGGCCCAAAGCACTCAAACATCCGGTTCAGCTTGCATATTTTGAACAATTCATCCCTTTTTCTTAAACGCCACTTCAAATCATTCATCACCATGCCTTGTCACTGACAAAGCTTGGTGTGTTTTGTAGAAAGAACTAACATCACGGTTGCTTGCCCCATGTTTTGAGATTACTTAAACAGGTCGCTGAAGAAAATGGATGCATCAGTGATCGTCAGCGCGCTCTGTAGAGAACATCAATGCTAATTTGACCCACTCCTAGAGACTCATATGCAGTATCGGAAAAGGCTTGCCCATATCATCTAATGGTGAGCGAGATGTGATTTCAAACCCCATATGTTTGTAGAACTCAACGGCTAATGGGTTTTGCTCATTAACATCCACCTTAGTGGCTTCTAACTCGTTTATTGCAAAGTTCAGTAATTGTTTACCAATGCCCTGTCCACGGCATTTATTAAGCACAAATAACATCTCTATCTTATTCTCTGCAACGCCGATGAAGCCAAGAATTTTTTGATTGTCCCCTTTTATACACCTTAATGTCACCGCAGGAAAAGCGTGTGCCATAATCATCGGCTTAAATTCAGCAATATCAGCATCGGTAATAAAATCATGAGTTGCTCGCACTGAATCTTCCCAAACCACTAATAACTCAGCGAAATCGCGTGAGGTAACATTTTCTATCATCATGACTCCTTGAAATAATAAAGCCAATGCCGCCTTTCAGCAGCATTGGCTTTAGATTAAATTCATTTAACAGGTAGCTAAAGTATTAACTCAATCCTAATACAACCTTCTCAGAGCGTAATGAACGTGCTAATAACAGCGTCATTACAACGGCCACACCTAACGTCGTTAGCATCGTGAATGCAAAGGCTGCTAAGTCTAATGCTTCACCTTTATACAGATCACTCATAATAACGTTTTGACCAGCCAGAGGAATATAATCCAACCACGCAGGTTTATGCGGTAGCATCATAATCGCAAATGGAACCATCATTGGTAAAATTAGAATCATTGATAGGTAAGATTGCGCCTCTTTAAAGCTCTTAGACTGATACGCAAAAAACAACTGCGTAATACCAGCCAAATAAGCAAGTGGAATAATCATTAATGCAATAATTATCATGGTAACTGGGTCGATAACAATTGAAATACCAAGCTGTTCAAGTGGCAGCATCGACATGGTAAAGCTCATCGTGAACATCGTCAAAATAGACGCTAACGCACCATAAAAGCTCACGCAGGCAACCTTGGATAATACAACTTTCACGGTTGAGACAGGTTGACACAATATCAACTCTAACGAATGACGCTCGCGCTCACCCGCACTTGTATCAATAGACGCCGTCATCGATGCTGTAAAGAGTGCCATCATAATAAACATCGCCACCATGCTCATGATCAAACCGCTGGATGATTCAGGTGTTTGTGTACTTTGCACAACAATAGAAATAGGCTGCGTAATACGCGGATCGATACCGCGCATTAACAATCTGGTTGAACCAATTTGACTGCTATATGCATTAATGATGCTTTCCATACGGCGTAAAGTCGAACGTAAATCCTTATCACTGTAGTCAGCTTTAATCGTAATTTTTGCAGGTTTGCCGTCATTTAATCGCTGCGAGAAATCCTCACTAATGGTCAGAATGACTTCGCGCTCTTTCCATTTAGCAGCTTCGTTGTCAGGCACCTCACTAATTGACTTAAATTGTCGAGCATTTAAGTAACTGATGAGCTCAGGGGCTCGCTCAGCACCGACAAACTCAATGTAACTGTCTTTAACTGCCGTTTCTTGTTCAATTTGAAACATAAACAACGCAGCCATCATAATTGGCCCAACAACAATAGCGAACAACGCAGCCATCAACGCTCGTTTATCGCGAAATGCTTCGCGAAATTCTTTAACGACTAATCCTTTGAACATACTCATTATGCGGCTACTCCTTCGTCACTACCAATAATGGCCACGAATGCATCTTCTAATTGCTCTTTACCCGCTAAGTCACATAACTCTTGTGGTGAACCTTGTGCGACCACTTTACCTTTTGCAACAATAATAACGCGATCACAAAGCGCTGCTACTTCTTGCATCACGTGGCTTGAAAACAAAATACAATGTCCAGCCGCCTTGAGTTTCAACAACTGCTCACGTAATAACCGCGTACTCATAACATCAAGGCCACGTGTAGGTTCATCAAGTACTAAGTTTTGAGGACGATGAACTAAGGCTTGTGCCAAGGTCACTTTCATCCGCTGGCCTTGTGAAAAGCCTTCAGTTCGTCGATCGCTAATATCTTGCATGTCCAAATCGCTAATAACAGTATCTAACGCATCATCAA
>MPDF01000071.1 GCA_001874365.1 Gammaproteobacteria bacterium MedPE
CCGTCTTGATACTCACTGCTTTTGGTTGTTTACCATGCATATCTAAACTGATCCAATCACTTCCTGTACTAATATCTGCGCCCGCTTCTTCCAGTTTAGCCAGTACAGGTTCTAGCGCACTAGCATCAGCGTTTAAACAGCGGATCTTGCCACGAGTAATAGCGCCAGCGACTAAAAATGTGCCCGTTTCTATACGATCAGGCATCACTCGATATTCAACAGCGTTAAGGCTTTCAACACCTTCAATAGTTACAGTCGCAGTGCCTGCACCTGAGATTTTAGCGCCCATAGCTATTAGGTAGTTGGCTAAATCAACGATTTCTGGTTCGCGTGCACTATTCTCTAAAACCGTCGTTCCTTGCGCTAAAGCAGCCGCCATCATCAAGTTTTCAGTAGCACCAACACTGACCATATCCATAAAAATTGTAGCGCCTTGCAAACGTCCATTGACACGCGCCTTAATGTAGCCATTATCTACGCTGATCTCTGCGCCCATTTGCTTTAATCCCTGCAAATGTAAGTTCACTGGTCGAGCACCAATCGCACAGCCACCGGGTAATGAAACGTCCGCTTCGCCAAAGCGAGCCAGTAATGGCCCTAACACCAAAATTGATGCGCGCATGGTTTTAACTAAATCATAAGGTGCACAGTATTGATTGATGCTACACGCGTTTACTTGGAATAGATTATTTTCAAAAGTAACTTTAGCGCCTAGGCTTTCGAGCACTTTACCCGTCGTTAAAATGTCATTTAATTCAGGAACATTAGTAATTTTGGTGTCGCCAGTTGCCAAAATAGTTGCCATTAAAATCGGCAATGCTGCATTTTTAGCACCAGAAATAGTGACATCGCCATGCAAACTATCGACGGCAGTGATTTTCAGTTTTTGCACATTAATGCCTTAATTTAATGGATTAAGTAATTGCTCGCGCTTCCATTTTTCAGGCGTAAACGCTTTAATTGACACCGCATGCACAGCACCCGATGCAATAACTTCATTAAGCGGGGCATAAATAGCTTGTTGTTGCTTTACACGGCTCATGCTTTCAAATATGTCAGATACTGCAATCACTTGATAGTGGCCATTTTCGCCTTTTACATGCAATTCATCTAGTGAAAGCTGCGCAGTAATAAGCGCTTTAATTTCTTCAATTTCCATAACAACCTCTAATTCTTAATTCTGTAATAACGACTCAGCGTTATATAGCGCCACTAACTTGTTCAGTGCAGTCGTCGCGCCTTCGTATTGCAGCGTGATACTTTTCGCCTGACAATATTGCTGTAGCTCGATAAGATACGCTAAACCAGCACTATCAACATGAGATAACTGTGCTAAATCTACGACTAGCTGGCCATTATACTGTTGCATCTTCTTTTTAATAGGAAATAATGATGGAACTGTCGATTGCGACAGCTTTCCAATCAATTCAACCTTATCGTCATTTTGTGATTGCCACGTAATAGTCATTATTGGGCCTTCGCTTCTACCGACTCCGCAGCCTTTTTATTAAGCTGTGCTATCAAGTAATCAAATCCTTTTTTATTGATGATGCCATCAAATTCCTTCGCTTTAGTCGCCACCATACTTAAACCATTACCGGCAACCATGTCATACGCTTTCCAGTTACCTGACTTCTTACTTTTTCGTAACTTAAACTCAATATCAATTGGTGGACGCTGAGCATCAACGATAGTTACTTTAACGGTTACAACTTTCTTTCCCTTATTCTTTCCTGCTGGCGCATAAACAATTTTTTGATTGTCATAAAGCGTAAACACATTGGCATAAGTAACAATTAAGTAATCTCGAAAAGCATTACTAAAATCATTAAATTTCTTTTGTTTTTTGGCTTTCTTGTAATGTTTATTACCTAGTACTGTCGCTGCAGCACGTTTGTGATTGATATAAGGCATCAACTCTTCTGCAACAATCACTTTAAGGTGATTTAGATCTTTATCAATTAAATCTTTTTCAGCACGAAAACGCGCAAAGGTTGCCTCACTCGCATTTTTTATCATAGCGTGCGGGTCTTTCATATCAAACAATTGCTTATCAGCAGCAGCTGTATTTAAAGAAAATGTGCTAGCGACAAACGCTAAGGTTAAGCCAATATTTTTAATTAATGTTTTCATATTATTACTCCTAGTCTTCACTATTTCCGTATAGGAACTGGCCAATTAAATCTTCAAGTACCATCGCTGAGCGCGTATCTTCAATTAAATCGCCATCGGCTAAAATTTCTGTCTCTTCGTCAACAAATCCAGGTGTTAAACCGACGAATTGCTCACCGAGTAAACCAGATGTCAAAATAGCGACTGAACTAGAATCGGGGAACTGATTAAAATTAGTATCAATCTCCATCACAACTTTTGGGGCAAAATCTTCATCAAGACTGATCGAAGCAACACGGCCAACAACAACCCCCCCGACCTTCACTGATGAACGAACTTTTAAGCCCCCAATATTGCTAAATTTGGCAACCAGCTTATAGCTCTCTGAACTACCGCCTAGTTGACTATCAGCAACCTTTAATCCCAACATTAGAATTGCGGCTATACCTGCAAATAAAAACGCACCCACCAATAATTCAATTTTCTTACTCATTCTATTTTCCTTGTGCCATCATTGGCTAAAATTATTCTCTAAACAGTGATATTCAAATGCAATTGAATTAGCCAAACATCACTGCTGTTAATACGAAATCCACACCTAAAATTGCTAAGCTCGATTGCACTACCGTTGATGTTGTTGCCTTACTAATGCCCTCAGAAGTTGGCACCGCATCATACCCTTTATGGAGCGCTATCCACGTAACAACAATGGCGAAAATGATGCTCTTTATGCCGCCATTCACGATATCTTCTTGCCACTCAACCGATGATTGCATCACAGACCAAAAGGCGCCACTGTCAACACCAAGCCAATCAACACCGACTAAATGCCCACCAATAATGCCAACGGCAGAAAAAATAGACGCTAGTAGCGGCAAGCTGATAATGCCTGCCCAAAAGCGCGGTGCAACAATTTGATGTAATGGATCAATGGCCATCATTTCAAGTGAGCTTAGTTGCTCCGTGGCTTTCATTAATCCGATTTCAGCTGTCAGTGCAGAACCAGCGCGCCCAGCAAATAATAACGCAGAAACAACAGGCCCTAATTCTCGTAATAACGATAAAGAAACCATCTGCCCGAGACTTTGCTCCGCACCATAACCAACAAGAATGGTATAACCTTGCAGTGACAATACCATGCCAATAAACAAGCCTGACACAACGATAATAATCAACGATTGCACACCAACAACATAAAGCTGTTTGATTAAAAGGGGTAATAGTTTGAAACCACGCCCCGATGGCTTCAATGCACCAAATAGCATTGCACCTGCACGGCCCAAACCTGCAATGGTTGATAAACCACTACGGCCTAGATTTTGAATTGTATTAATTAACATGGTTAAACAATTCCTCTTTGTAATCATCACTTGGAAAGTGGAAAGGAACGGGGCCATCCGGACGCCCTTGCATAAACTGGATAACTTGAGGTGATGTTTCTTGTCGTAATGATTCAGGTGTGCCGTGTGCTATAACTGTTTTATTGGCAATAATGTACACGTAATCAGCGATACTTAGCACTTCTTCGACATCATGAGACACAACAATTGATGTCACACCTAACGCATCATTTAATTCTTTTATTAAACGAACAATAACGCCCATTGAAATAGGGTCTTGACCAGTGAATGGCTCGTCATACATTATCAAATCAGGATCAAGCGCAATCGATCTCGCTAACGCAGCTCGTCTTGCCATACCACCAGAGAGCTCTGAAGGGAAAAGTTGGGCAGCACCACGCAAACCAACCGCTTCAAGCTTCATTAGAACTATTTTACGAATAATGGATTCAGGTAAATCAGTGTGTTCACGAATTGGAAAAGCCACATTGTCAAAAACGCTTAACTCAGTAAACATTGCGCCTGATTGAAATAACATGCCCATCTTTCGGCGAACTTTGTACAGTGACTTTCGATTAATTCCAACCAGTTCTTCACCATTAAATTTAATCGATCCTGAACTCGGTTTTATTTGGCCACCAATTAGGCGTAGTAACGTGGTTTTTCCTATACCACTTGGACCCATAATGGCTGTTACTTTGCCACGAGGTACCGAGAGATTGATATCGTTATAAATAACCCTATCATCGCGACTAAAATTCATCGCTGAAATCTCAATTATGTTGTCTGCTGGATTCAAAAGTGTATTGTCCTTAATGACGCAATTAGTGTGTCTTGAATAATGCTTTAGTTACAAAGATATAGTAGCGCTTTAGTGAGCACGATCAGAGCCGTAAATTTTAATCGATTTTTAGCTATAGTTACAATGATTGTTCAATTATATTCTATGTCAAGCAACGCTTACGACAACTTAAACACGAATAAATTCGCGTTTAATGATAATTATTTCAATACCACAATCAACAATTCGCCCACTAATACTCAACTTTCTTCTATTATTATCTGAGTTATCGCAAAATAACCTGCTTTTATACTTTCTTTTTATCAGCTAAATAGGGACAATTACTGCTTTATACGCTGAGGAATAACTTCCCCCCATGATTTTAAGTATTGCCATCTTACTTGCTGGTCTTGTCGGATTAATTTGGAGTGCCGATAAATTCGTTTACGGTGCAGCCGCTATCGCCCGCAATTTTGGTCTACCGCCTCTAATCATCGGCTTAACCATCGTTGCTATGGGTTCATCAGCTCCAGAAATTATGGTTGCATTTACTTCAGCAATGGACGGCAATAGTAATACCGCTATTGGTAATGCTCTGGGCTCTAACATTACAAATATTGCATTGGTATTAGGCGTTACCGTACTAATACAACCCCTACTAGTCCACTCTCAACTTTTAAAACGTGAACTTCCTATCTTATTGGTGGTCACGTTAATAGCGGCATACATCCTGTGGGATCAATTCTTAACGTTTGCTGAAGGTATCGTGTTAATCACCTTATTTTTTAGCACGATTGGCGGTCTGTGCTGGCTAACACTACGAGACAAAAAATTAAAAGATCCCTTACTTGAAGAAGCCCAAGAGGATGTGCCCGAAGGTGTATCCAATCGAATGGCAACTATCTGGGTTGTCGTTGGTATGATAATGCTGCCAGTTGCCTCTCATTTTGTTGTTGAAGGAGCTAGTGACATTGCACGTTACTTTGGCCTTTCAGAATTAGTCATTGGTTTAACAATTATTGCCATTGGTACCAGTCTGCCTGAATTGGCAGCATCAATAGCCAGTATTAAAAATAATGAACATGATCTAGCGCTTGGGAATGTTGTAGGCTCAAATATCTTTAATATTCTTGCTGTTTTAGCAATGCCCGCACTGATTAACCCTGGCACCTTTGATCAAGAAGCCGCTGGTCGCGATTTATATGTCGTCGTCGGGTTAACTGTTTTATTGTTTATTATGAGTTGGCATTTGTTTGGTAAGCGTAAAATTACTCGTGTTGAAGGCGGTATTTTATTTGGTTTCTTTATCGCTTATCAATTTTTACTCTTTAGTTAACAAGGTTTTCTATGACGACAATGCAAGCGCTTTGCCAATGGGGTAAGGCAGTTATTGACACTGAAATCGCTGCACTGCAAGAAATCACGCAGTTTGTAGATGAGTCTTTTGCTCAGGCCTGTCAGCTCATTTTAGATTGTAAAGGCAAAGTGATTGTCATGGGTATGGGAAAGTCAGGCCATATCGCAAATAAAATTGCCGCGACATTAGCAAGTACGGGTACGCCTGCTTTTTTTGTGCACCCAAGTGAAGCCAGTCATGGCGATTTGGGAATGATCAGTCAAGATGACGTCGTTCTCGCAATTTCAAACTCAGGTACATCTGCGGAAATTCTCACCTTATTTCCAGTGATTGAGCGTGTAGGCACCCCCGTTATCAGCATGACAGGTAACCCAAACTCTTCAATGGCTCAGCTGGCTCAAATACATTTATCCATCGCAGTATCAAAAGAGGCATGTCCACTAGGTTTAGCGCCAACATCAAGTACCACAGCAACGTTAGCGATGGGTGATGCACTCGCCGTAGCATTATTACAAGCAAAAGGTTTTACAGCCGATGATTTCGCCCTCTCTCACCCAGGCGGCGCTTTAGGCAAAAAGCTTTTATTACGCGTCATGGACGTTGCCCATACTAAGGAACAGTTACCGCTTGTGAAAAGCGATGTAACCATCAGCCATGCGCTTGTTGAAGTTTCTGAAAAAGGCTTAGGAATGACCGGTGTGATAGATAACCAAGGTCAGCTCATTGGTATTTTCACCGATGGTGACTTACGCCGCACCTTAGATCAACGTTTAGATTTTCATAGCACCACCATCGCCCAAGTAATGACACAGCAGCCAACCGTTATCAATGGTAATATTCTTGCAGCTTCAGCGCTAAAAACAATGGAAGAGCGAAATATTAATGGCTTGTTTATTGTCGAAAATGGCGCACCTATCGGCGCTTTAAACATGCTAGACATGTTACGCGCAGGAGTCGTTTAATGAATCAAGTTAGTACTATCTATGGTGAAATTAATGAGTCAGCGTGGATTAAGGCACAAGAAATTAAGTTACTGATATGCGATGTCGATGGTGTATTTTCTGATGGTCGGGTTTACATGGGAAATAATGGCGAAGAACTAAAAGCCTTTCATACAAAGGACGGTTTTGGCGTTAAATCTCTTTTGAATGCAGGTATCGAAGTAGCAATTATTACGGGCCGTAAATCCCAAATTGTTGAAACTCGAATGACTAACCTTGGCGTTAAATATATTTACCAAGCGCAAGCTGACAAGTTTGCAGCTTATCAGGAGTTATTAAGCACACTGAGCTTAACGTCTGCGCAAGTCGCCTATATCGGCGATGATGTTGTTGATAAAGTCGTTATGGACGATTGCGGTTTAGGTGTTGCTGTCAATGATGCGCACCCATTACTGTTGAATGACTGTGACTATATCACCTTCACGCGTGGTGGTTTTGGCGCAGTTAGAGAACTCAGCGATCTTATATTGGCAAGTAAAGGCCAGTTAGAAAATGCCGAAGGCATGAGTGTATGACACGAATAATTGTATTAATAGGACTATTCTTTGCTTCTTGTGCATTGTTTTTCTATAACCCTTTTTGGTCGGTTACTGAAGAAAAACAATCCGTACAACAAGATGTATATTTACCTGATTTTACAGCGAAGAATATGACATTAAGACGCTTTGATGAGCAAGGCGCTTTGTCATCATTAGTGAAAGCAGAAAAAATGGAATACTATAATGACAGTGTGACAACTTTTTCGAAACCAAGTTATATTATTTATCCTAAAGATGGTTCACCACGTTGGAAAATCGATGCAGATAACGGCGTTTTCGATCAACAGGATCGTGTTATTTTAAATGAAAATGTCATTATCAGCTCAATCGATCCAACGCAGTCGCTGAAACAAATATATACCTCTTACCTCGAAGTGAATTTAGTGACAATGCAGGTGACCAGCGATAAGAAAATTACTATCGAAGGAACACAATACAACGCCACAGGAATTGGCCTTAAAGCAGATTTAAATCTGCGACAATTTGAATTAATTAAAGATATACAGGCAACCTATGAAACTATTACGCCTTAGTGCCCTACTTTTAGTCGGTGTATTAACTCAAACGACGGGCTACGCACTAACGGAAGATCTAAAAAAACAAGCGCAAATAAGCGCTGACAGCCAAAACATAGATCTAGGAAAAAGCATTGCAATCTACAAAGGCAATGTGAAGATAACCCAGGGTTCCATTGAAATAAGCGCTGACTATTTAGAAGTATTTAACCACGGTAAACGCGGCGAAGAAGTCATGGTATTTAGCGGTAAACCTGCACAATTCTCTCAAACAATGGATGACGGCGCGCGTATTGCGGCCAAAGCACAAGATATTCGATTTGAGCGGGCTAATAATCTCATCAAAATGTCGAGTGATGTTGCTGTTCAATGGGGTGAAAACACCGTTAGTGGCGATGCAATCAGTTATGATATTGTTAAACGAATATTAGATGCTGACGGCAATCCAAAAAATGACGAGCAAGTTACAACTATCTTGCAGCCCAAAGAAGACAAGCAGCCTAAAGAAGATAAGAAAGTAGATGAGTAAACTTAGCGCCACCCATTTAGCAAAAAATTATTCAGGCCGTCAGGTTGTTAAAGACGTGAGCCTAGAAGTGTCAAAAGGCCAAATTGTTGGGCTTTTAGGGCCTAATGGTGCAGGTAAAACAACCACCTTCTATATGGTTGTAGGTTTAGTTCCAAGTGATAATGGTCAAGTGGTAGTCGGCGACACAGACATCACTCTGATGCCAATGCATCGACGTGCCCGCCAAGGCATCGGTTATTTACCACAAGAATCATCTATTTTTCGCAAACTCACTGTGTTTGATAACATTATGGCGATTTTGCAAACTCGAAAAGACCTCAACAAAAAACAGCGCTTAGAAAAGCTTGAAAGTTTACTCGATGAGTTTCATATTCAACACATCAGAGACAGTTTAGGGATGGCACTATCAGGTGGTGAACGTCGTCGTGTTGAAATCGCTCGCGCGTTAGCAGCCGATCCTGAGTTTATTTTGCTTGATGAACCCTTTGCGGGAGTCGATCCAATCTCTGTTATTGACATAAAACAAATTATTGAACAATTAAAAAATCGAGGTTTAGGTGTTTTAATCACTGATCACAACGTACGTGAAACCCTTGATGTATGTGAGTTTGCCTATATTGTTTCTCACGGAGAGATGATTGCGCAAGGTAAGCCAGAAGAAATTTTAGCCAATCAAACTGTAAGAGATGTTTATTTAGGTGAGCAATTCAGATTATAGTAGTAGGCAGTAGTCTTATTAAGAAATAATAATAACGGATTTAGATGAAAGCGTCATTACAGTTAAAATTAGGTCAATCACTAACCATGACCCCACAGTTGCAGCAGGCTATTCGCTTGCTTCAACTTTCAACGCTCGATTTACAACAAGAGATTCAAGAAGCACTCGATTCAAATCCTTTATTAGAAGTTGAAGAAAACTTTGACTCCAATGAAAAAGTTGAAGCGACACAAAACGAACAAAAGTCTGAAGAGTCCCCGATAACTGACGATTACGCTGCCAATGAAAGCGGCGATTATGAAAATAATAACGACGCAAGCTCCATTGACACATCACAAGCATTAGAACAAAACAGCGTTAGTGATGACATGCCGACCGATACGACATGGGACGACTATATTTCATCAGGTCCAGCAGCGCCTGTTTCCTCATCAACGGCTGGTCCAGAAAGTGACTTTACGTATCAAGGGGAAACTACCGATAATCTTCAAGATCACTTACTATGGCAAGCTAATTTAACGCCATTTTCTGATACTGATCGTGCCATTGCCTTTGCAATTATTGATGCTATTGAAGAAACAGGTTATCTAACTCAAGATTGTGAAGAAATTCTGCAAGCGATGTCAGATCCTGAAATTGAACTTGATGAAGTCGAAGCTGTTTTAAAACGAGTGCAACATTTTGATCCTATCGGTGTCGCAGCGCGCACGCCTAGTGAATGTCTTGCCATTCAGTTAAAGCATTTGTCACCGGATACACAGTGGCGTGATGAAGCGATTATGCTCGTCGAAAATTATATGGAAATGTTGGCATTACGTGATTATCGTACACTGGCTCGCAAAACCAAGCTCAAAGAAACACAGCTTGGCAATGCCATTAAATTAATTCAAACGCTTAATCCGCATCCAGGTACATCTGTTGTTAAAGAGAAAGATGAGTACGTTATTCCAGATGTATCCGTTAAAAAAATCAAAGGTCGTTGGGTCGTCGAGTTAAATCCCGATTGTATGCCAAAAATTCGCGTGAATGAGCAGTACGCCGCACTATCAAAAACAAGTAAAACCAGTGGTGATAGTCAGTTTATTCGCGGTCATTTACAAGAAGCTAAATGGTTTATTAAAAGCATAGAAAGCAGAAATGATACCTTACTAAAAGTTGCAAACTGTATTGTTATGCAACAACGTGGTTTCTTTGAATATGGCGAAGAAGCCATGAAACCGCTAGTATTAAATGATGTTGCCGAAGCTGTTGAAATGCATGAATCAACTATTTCACGTGTTACGACACAAAAATATATGCATACACCTCGCGGTATTTTTGAACTTAAGTACTTCTTTTCGAGTCATGTTAGTACGGAGAATGGCGGTGAATGCTCATCAACTGCTATCCGCGCAATCATTAAAAAATTGGTTGCAGCTGAAAATCCGAAAAAGCCATTGAGCGATAGTAAAATTGTAGATTTGTTAGCGGAACAAGGGATCAAGGTAGCCAGACGTACAATAGCAAAATATCGTGACGCCCTATCTATCCCGCCGTCCAATCAAAGAAAGAGCTTGTTGTAAGCTCTATTACGGAGGATACACTTTATGCAAATTAATTTAACTGGTCATCATGTTGACGTAACAGAATCTCTTCACGAATACGTACACAGTAAATTTGGCAAGCTAGAGCGACACTTTGAGCACATAAATAATGTTCATGTCGTCTTGAATGTAGAAAAGCTCCAACAAATTGCAGAAGCAACAGTTCATTTAAGCGGTGGTGAAGTCTTTGCTCAATCCTCTCATGAAGACATGTATGCAGCCATCGATTCTATGGTGAGTAAGTTAGACCGACAAGTCATCAAACACAAAGAAAAGCTCAATCGCCACTAACACCGAATAATTTTCGAAAGGTCCATTAGAATGGGCCTTTTTTATACCGACAAAAAAACACGATAATTTCCATGTATTCACCAAAATCGATTTCGACAAGCCATCGTTTTCTCATTGTTTTCACTATTGTGTTTGCGGGAGAAATCATCTTTAGTCTCCCTTTTCATGTCGCCAGATTCTTTAGGCCAACCTTACTAGAAGTCTTTTCGCTCACAAATACCGAACTTGGAGATGTATTTGGCATCTATGGCCTGATGGCAATGCTAGCCTATTTTCCTGGGGGTGCTATCGCAGACCGTTTTTCAGCCAAAAACCTAATGATTATTTCATTAGTGACGACAGCGTTTGGTGGCGTTGTTTTCATGCAGGTTCCTACGATTACCACCCTATACCTGCTTTTTGGTTACTGGGGCATAACTACTATTTTGCTGTTTTGGGCAGCCATGATAAAAATAACACGTATATGGGGTGGCGAGTCTACACAAGGAATTGCGTTCGGCATTCTCGATGGTGGACGAGGGTTGGTTGCAGCAACTATCGCCAGTATCAGCGTCCTTATACTCAACAGCTCAATACCACTAGAGTCTGCTTTTAATGCAAGTATGGATAAAACACATGCATTACAATATGTCATCGCATTCTATACATGTTTAACCTTTATCGCCGCCGTATTGATTTACTTCATTATTCCCTCAAGCAACGAACAACGCTCATCAAGTACTGAAGAAGCAACCACTATCGATGTGCTCAAAAACTTACTTGAAACAATTCGACAACCAAAAATTATAGCGCAAGCCTTAATAGTACTCAGTGCGTACTGTGCATATAAAGGTCTCGATTATTTTGGACTGTACGCGTCGCAAGTATTAAAACTCGATGATATCGCATCAGCAAAGCTCGTGGCTGATGCTTCATTTATGCGACCTATTGTAGCCATAGTCGCAGGTCTTATTGCAGACAAGTTACAGCCAAGTAGGCTTATCAGCATTATGTTTGGCGTATTGGCAGCGTCATATCTTTGTTTTATACCAAACAACCAGCAATGGCTATTACAGGCCAATATATTTATTACCTTTATCTTTGTTTTTGCTGTCCGCGCTGTTTATTTCGCACTGCTCGCAGAAAGTAAAATAAGCGGTGCTATTACTGGCACCGCAGTAGGTACTATATCAATGATCGGTTATACACCTGACATCTTCTTTGCACCGATTGCAGGTCGAATTTTAGATGCAAATGCTGGTATCGCAGGCTTTACCAATCTCTTTGTGCTAATGGCTGCTATTAGTATTATTGGGCTTATCTGCGCACTTTATCTTTCTAAAATCGCTGACGAAAAAAAGGTGCCCTCCTAACTCAGTGATCTTTGTACCCACTTCGTTCGTATAAAGTTTAACAACCACGAACGAGGAAAACAGCATGATTCACGAACCAACTATTATTGGCATCGCAGACGGTACTCACTACCTTGTAGGCGTTACCGACGACAACGGTAATTTTAGTTCACTGCCTTCTCTAAAAAGCGTTGCAATATGCCAGTCATTGGCCGATGCCAAACAAGTACTGCGAGATCAACATATAGCAACAGCGACGCTAAATTTACAGTCTGCTTATGATGAAATGTGTGGCTTAGCGACCCCTTCAATGACTTGCGAGACTATCTTTTTATAGAGGTGTGTATGGCTCTTCATAAATATCTAAGCATTTTCAACCGTGTAATCGAGCACGGCGAGCGAAGAAATGACAAGTATCATAGTCACGGGCTAACCGCATGGCATGATTTTGAAGGATACACCTGTTTCATTGGTTATCGAGAGTTAACCATGACCATTTATTTCCACAATAAATACACCTATGACACGCCAGATCGTCAGACATTAACGGAGTTTGAAACCTTAATTGACCAACTTACTAACGATAAGGCTTTCCATGGTTAACGTCGCTACTGTTTTTACGTCATTAATTATCAATCAATTGGCGCTTGGCCTTGTTAGCGCGCCACACTTTAGCAATAATGTCTCACCCAACATGACTAAAATTAACATCAGCAACGACAACTGGCGCATTACAAACGATGATGTAATGGGAGGTTTATCTCAAGGAAACGTCCAAAGCAGGACTTCAGCTATCATTTTTTCAGGCAATTTATCGACGAAGAACAATGGTGGATTTAGTAGTGTTTTCATGCCTTTGAACGACCTTCCACAAAGTTTATCGACTATTGCCATAACAGTGACAGGCGATGGAAACTCATACCAATTAAGATTTCGTCGTTATTATCAAGGGAACTTAATTAGCTATAAACTGCCATTTCAATCAATTGCGAATCAAACAACCAATCATCAATTTGAATTAACTCAAGCCCAAGCGACTTTTCGCGGTAGAACAATTACTAATGCTCCGCCGTTAACCAGTGAAAGTATTGTTAGCATAGGCTTATTAATTCGCTCAGAAAAAGCGACTGAGTATTCTATTACCCTTCATAACATTAGTTTGGGAGAATGAAAAATGAATAAAATTAGCCCTAAAACGCTGTTACATAGCAAGTGGACCAAGGTAAGTATCACTAATAAAGAAAAGCACTTTGCGGTTACCAAAGTGAACTATGATGAAGAGCAACGCATTGAAGAGTGTATTATTCAAGCAGTGATTAACAACAACGAATACAGTATTAACTGGCGTGATTTAAAAGACCCACAACAATGGAAACTAGGTTGGCAGTAATTTGTGAATCAATCACCACGGAATGTTTTTTCCCTGCCAATCGACATAACTCAGTTTGCCATCCACCGATGAGTTATCGACTATCTCAAGTAACTTTTCAGCCACGAAATGTGGTGTAAAAAGCTTAGCTGGCGGCACATTTTTAGCAAAAGGCTTAGAGAGTGGCGACTGCGTTGTGCCGGGATGAAAAGAAATCAATTTTACATTCTTAGCGCGACGAGCTAACTCAATTGCCGCTGATTTTAATAACATATTTAATGCGGCTTTCGACGCTCGATAACTATACCAGCCACCTAAATGGTTATCGCCAATGCTACCAACTCGGGCGGAGAAAAAAGTTAATTTACAACTGTGTTTACTGTGAATTAACGGCACTAAATGCTTAAGCCACAACAACGGTGTTATCGCATTCGATGTCATGATTTGTGAAAAGGAATCGGTCGACAAGTCTTCTAATTTCCTTTCTGGAAAACATGCATCATTATGCAGAACACCGTGGCACACGAAAACGCGCCTGATGGCAGAGTCCTTCATTTGACCACGCATTTGCGAGACAACCTCAACAATTGAAGCTTCGCTATAATCAGGCACAGTAATACACACAGCCGACTCAAAAAGTTGATGCTGATAAAAACTTACATCGCGGCTAATAACAATCAGTTGCGCTTTATCGCAAACTAAACTGGCTATTGCTTTAGCAATCTCACTATTTGCCCCTATTATCAACGTCAAATCGTTTGTCATAGCACACTCCATTATCACAATGCGCTTTGCCTAAACCAAAACGACGATGTAAGAAACTAGAAATTGGGTGACGATATTTAGCCACCAATAAATAAATCTGATGAGCCATTGGCTTGATAACTGGCCACTGCAATGGCGCGACCCAAAAACCTAATCCTACTAATTGCCAAGCGCGATGCGTAACATCAAGTGCTAACAGCAAATTCCCTTGATAATGACCATGCAGCACTCTCATTGCCTCTTGCTTATTAATATCAGGATAATCAAGAAACTCATTATTATGGATATTCACTAACTCGATTCGATTATCTTTGTCACGCTTGACTAGCTTATCCATTTCTAAGCAACACATTGGGCATTGGCCATCATAGAAAATAACTAACTTGTCCCTCATTTCACCTATTCCTTATTCAATACCAAACGCAGCTCATTTAGCGCGTTAACCGAAAAACCGCGATCATAAAAATAAACTATTTTTCCAGTACTATCTAATAGCAACACTCTGGCATTATTTGGATTTGTGTTTCCAGTAAACGCCTGCACTCGTTCGCCATCTTGATATACCGTAATGACACCTCGCCACAGCTCTTTTGGGATCCCTGCTCGCATCCCGTTATCAATAACCGTTCTAAACATGCGAGGAAACATACCAGCAATAGTGGGTATTTCATAAACAGCAACGGTGGTTTGCGTCATATCTAATCCAATTAACCATCGGTCGATATCAAATTGAGCGTCTTGTTTATAGCCAACTAACAACAACGCTGGTTGCCCCGAGAATGCTTGAGGAATAGTAACGAGTGTTTTTTCTAGATTCTCACCTGACACTGCTGGAAAATTTTTTCCTGTAACGTCATTATTTTGATAGGAAACACTGCAACCTATTAGATTCACAGCAAAAACCAGAATTAACAAACAACGCATAACTTACTCTTTTGTAATTTTACTTGCTGTATATATACGTATCTAACCTGTTTTCGATCATCTAACATTAAAAAACCTCGCCAGTGCGAGGTTTCAACATATGAACAATAGTGAAATTAACCACAATGCTAATTACAGCTGTATTTAGTATTCATTCATCACAATGGTAACTTGTCACCTGATAACGTGCCTCGCCACATCTTTCCATTGTCAACAAATAAGATTTCACCGTATTTTCCTCGCTTAATGCTGGAATCAATGGCGATAACCTTACCGCCAAATCTGGTTTCAATCTTATCTTGTGATGTATGACCCACTATTAAATGCTTTACTTTAAAGTGGTTTAAAAGAAACTCTATTTCTTGAGCCGTTGCCCCATTGTCCTTGTTGCGCTCTTTCGCAAAATATCCACGATACCAAATAGGTCCATCGCGACGGTGCAAGAACTTAGCAAACCCTTTTCTTTTGTTCGGTAACTCTGACTCAACTAAGTTATCTTTAAAAACGCGGTTAATCTCTTGTAATGAATAATTTTTCTCAGCTAACGAAGGGTGAAATCCTCCGTGAGCAAACAACATATTATTTATTTTCACGAGTACTGGTTTGCTGCGTAACCAACTGCCCAATATAGTGTCTTTACCAAATAAAGATTCAAAATCGACGTTAAGTTTTTTAGCAACAGCATGATATTTTGACGCTAAATACCGTAATTTACCATTAAGTACCATAACTTCATGGTTACCTAGCGTGAGATGAACTTTGCCTCCTACACGTTCAGCTTGACGTTCTAAATCAT
>MPDF01000072.1 GCA_001874365.1 Gammaproteobacteria bacterium MedPE
GATACATTTTCCGTTATCCCACGTCTCGACCAACGCGAGTAATTCAGCATTTTCTTCAATACGGTCAGCGATTTTAAGTAAAATATTAGTGCGCTCAGTCACTGACGCTTTGCCCCACGCATCTTTAGCGCCATGAGCAGCATCTAACGCTAAATTAATATCGTCTGCATCAGATCTAGCCACTTCACAAACCGCTTCTCCAGTTACTGGCGTGGTATTTGTGAAGTACTTACCGTTAACAGGTGCTACCCATTGGCCATTAATATAGTTATCGTATTTTGACTTGAACGATACACTTGATTCACTTGTCCCTGGATTTGGATAAATCATAAACACCTCTCGTTATTTTTATTTGTTAATGTATATTGATTAAACGTTCGTTATTTATCCTATTGTCAAAATACGAAGTTGCATGACTGACAATTCACATTAATTGACTGAGAGTCCATTAACTGGAAATTATAGAAATATGATCAAGGAAAGCATTCACCAACAGCGCCGAACACCGCAGGTTTTAGTGGAAAACAAATTATCTTTTGCCGGCGATAATGCACAGTTGAGTATTTACGACACGTTTGAGCAAGCAGAGGCTATTAATCTCGTGTCGGATCAATTGATGTTTTGCGGGATGGTGAGCGGTAAAAAAATCATGCACAGCAATCATGGTGCTTATCATTGTGACTTTTTTCCTCATGAATCCTTTGTGATGGCACCGAATCAAGCAGTGGCGATTGACTTCCCGACAGCGACGTTTAATCAACCCACGACCTGTATTGCTATAGAAATGAGCGATAACCGAATTAAACAGGTTTGCGACGGGCTCAACGTCAACGCCCCTTTAGATACTTATCATCAAGAGTGGCATTATCAAGAGTCTTTGGTTCACACTCATCACAATGCCCAAACTCAAGCCTTATTAGATCGCATGGTGACAATTTTCACCGAAAACCATCAAGACCGAGATTTCATGATCGATTTGGCGGTTAGAGAATTAATTGCACGGTTATTGCGCCATCAAACACGCGATTTCATCATTAGTCATAGCTTATCGCAACCCGATCATAACGGCCTAAATGCCGCTATCGATTACTTGCTGTTAAACCTCCATGAGGAAATGAATATTGATGAATTATGTAAAATAGCCTGCATGAGCCGCACTAAATTTTATAATGAATTTAAACGCCATCTTGGCAGCTCACCTGCCGAATTTCTATTTCAAACACGCCTTAAATACGCGGCTAAGTTATTAAAAAACAATGGCGCGGTAACGCAAACTTGTTATCGTTGTGGCTTCAAAGACTCGAGTCATTTTAGCCGTAGCTTTAAAAACTTTTACGGTATGACACCAACACAATACAAGCAAAGACACCAAAACTAATGTAAAGGCTGCTAAGCCATTAAACTCAGCAGCCATTGGGAGGAACCGTAATTTAAAGGTTACAAACTATAGCCCGTTTCTTCGTGCTGTGAGATGTCTAACCCTTGAATTTCTTGTTCTTCATCAACACGTAGCCCATCAGTCATCAATGCAACGACCTTAAAGAGAATAAAGCTAACCACCGCCGTGTAAACTATGGTTGCACCTACACCAGTAGCCTGAACAAGTAACTGCTCTAACATCGTCTCATTCCCTTCGCCATAACCATATCCGCTAAAAACGCCAAGCTCAGTTGAACTAAATACCCCAACCAAGAGCGTACCAAGAATGCCACCAACACCATGTACAGGAAAAACATCAAGCGAATCGTCAATTTTCAATGTGTGCTTGATATAAACGGTGGCATGGAAACAAACAAAACCACCACACAACCCAATAATTAGTGCACCACCGGGCCCAACAAATCCTGATGCAGGAGTAATACTACCAAGTCCCGCAACCATACCAGTGACAATACCTAAGGCACTAGGTTTACCAAATTTTTTCCATTCGATTGCCGCCCAAGTAATGGCCCCCATTGACGCTGAAATATGAGTCACCAACATCGCCATGGCCGCGCTGCCATTAGCCGCTAATGCACTGCCGCCATTAAAACCAAACCAGCCTACCCACAAGAGCCCAGCCCCTGTAGCTGTCATCGTCATATTGTGCGGTAACATGGGTGTTTTAGGAAACCCTCGACGAGGCCCCAATACAATAGCCGCGACTAACGCGGCAACACCACAAGTTATATGTACCACAGCGCCACCAGCAAAGTCATAGAAGCCCATTTGAGCTAACCAACCGCCGCCCCACACCCAGTGTGTTATCGGCGCGTAAACGAAAATTAGCCACAAAGCACAAAAAACCAAAACTGATGAAAACTTCATCCGTTCTGCGAAACCACCAATGATTAAAGCAGGCGTTATAATGGCAAATGTCATTTGAAATAGCATGAATAGAGGCTCAGGAATATCACCAGAGACATCACTCGGGTTCACCCCCATTAATAACACTTTACTAAAATCACCGATAAGTGCATTCCCTTGAGAAAATGCTAATGAATAGCCCAACACAAGCCATAGAATTGAACATACTGCCGCAATCGAAAAACACTGCATAAGCACTGATAATACGTTTTTACTGCGTACTAACCCACCATAAAACAGCGCGAGACCGGGCAGTGTCATCATAAGCACTAATGCTGTCGCAGTTAAGATCCACGCGGTATTTGCACCATTAATAGCACTATCGCTAGCAAACGCACCAAATGAGGACATCAATAAAAAACACAAAGTTAGTAAGTACTTCATTAGACAGCTTCCATCCCTTGCTCCGACGTTCTAATGCGCACGACTTGCTCAAGTTGAGTCACAAATATTTTTCCATCGCCTATTTTCCCCGTATAGGCCGCGGCGGTAATGGCTTCGATAACAGCGTCTTCCTGAGCAGTATTCGCCGCTATTTCTAACTTTATTTTTGGCAAAAAATCAACGGCGTATTCCGCACCACGATAAAGCTCAGTATGCCCTTTTTGACGACCAAATCCTCGCACTTCAGTCAGTGTCAAACCTTGAATTCCAATGTCAGATAATGCCTCTCGGACACTATCCAATTTGAACGGTTTTATTATCGCGGTTATTAATCTCACATTATTCTCCAGTACTACTATTTTATTCTTTGCTAGAGGAGAGCATGTTTTAGACCAACTTTAATTTTTTATATATTACAATCAGTTAGGTACAAACCGCACCATTTAAGGCCAATGCACGCACCACTAAAGCGCATAGTTTTCATAACAATGCACCAAGTTGGCTAGCGCCTATTGATGAACGAGAATTTCCAAGCGTTCAGCGCAAGGGAAAACCATTTCATTCATAATTACTATTTAGGCTTGCAAAATGTTACATTTTTTTGATTAAAACCCCAATTTTCGTTCAATTTAATTGGCCTAATCGTTGTTGTTTTCTAATGACCATTGCTATGATGAATGCACTTTGACTAGGCATATTAATGCGTGTCAAACATAACAATTAGTAATGGAGAACAAACTAATGAAGAAGCAAATAACCACCATTGCATTATCCGTAGCCCTTGCTATGGGAGCGGCCAGTTGTAGCCAACATACACCAACCGAAAAACAGTCAGTAACTCAGCAATTGACTAAAACGTCCGGTATTGATTTAAATAACTTTGATAAGTCAGTGCGCTTAGAAGATGATTTATACATGGGCGTTAATGGTAACTGGTTAAAAAACAAAGTGATTCCAGCTGACAAATCAAACTATGGTGCCTTCACCAAGTTACGTGATGATAGCCAAGCGGCGCTTAAAACTATTATCGAAGATGCCGCTAAAGAGTCATCTGTAAAAGGCTCTAACGCTCAAAAAATTGGCGACTTCTATAACAGCTATATGGACGTTAAAAGCATTAACGCTAAAGGTATTAAACCATTAACATCGCAGCTGACTAGCATTGAACAAGCACAAGACCATGGCGATATTATTCGCTTGATGGCTAGCCTACAACAAGTAGGCGTTAGTGCCCCTTTTGGTTACTACGTTTACGCTGATGCCAAAAACTCAGATTACAACGCGCTTTACCTGTATCAATCTGGTTTAACCCTACCAGATCGTGATTATTATATTAAAGACACTGAGAAATTTGCGACCATTCGTGGCAAATACAAAACCTATATTAAAGCGCTGCTGACAAAAGCAGGTTATGACAATAGCGACGCAGCAGTTAAGAATATCATCGATGTTGAAACGGCTATTGCTAACGCACAATGGTCACGTGTCGAATCACGTAATGCCACCAAACGTTACAACAAAATGAGTAACGTTGAGCTGAATAAATTGATGGGTAGCTTTGATTGGAGCTTATTTGCAACAAACGCAAACTTGTATCAAGTTAAAGAGCTGATTGTTAGTCAGCCAAGTTATATGGCGGCCTTTGGCAAAGCCTTTAAAAATACATCACTTCAAGCATGGAAAGATTACTTAAGCTTCCACCTTGTCGATGGTCATGCTGAGCTATTAAGCCAAGAATTTGTCGATTTAAACTTCGATTTTCATAGCAAAACATTGTCAGGAATCGAAGAAGCTCAACCACGCTGGAAAGAGGCTGTTAGCACGACTGAAAGTGTATTAGGTGAAATGGTTGGTGAGCTATACGTAAAGAAACACTTCAAGCCTGAAGCGAAAGCACGCATGGAAGAAATGATCAAAATGTTGATCAAAGGATTTGAAGTAAGCATTAACGAACTGGAATGGATGAGTGATGCAACAAAAGTTGAAGCGCTAGATAAACTGTCCAAATTCACTTATAAAATTGGCTACCCAGACAAATGGCGCGATTATTCGTCATTAACTATCGATGCCGATGACTTAGTCGGTAATTATCAACGTTACGTGCAAATGGAATTTAACGAGATGATCGACGATATTGGTCAAAAAGTTGATAAATCTAAATGGGGTATGACGCCACAAACCGTCAATGCTTACTTTAATCCCGTAGGTAATGAAATCGTTTTCCCAGCAGCTATTCTGCAACCTCCATTTTTCGACATGGCCGCAGATGACGCCGTAAACTACGGTGGCATTGGTGCTGTAATCGGCCATGAACTAAGCCATGGTTTTGACGATCAAGGTGCTAAATACGATGGTAACGGTAACTTACGCAACTGGTGGACAGACAACGATAAAGCCGAGTTTGAAAAGCGCAGTAAAAAACTGTCTGCTCAATACAGTGCCTTTAAACCGTTTGAGGATGCTAGCGTCAATGGCGATTTAACCTTGGGCGAAAACATTGGTGATTTAGGTGGATTAACGGTGGCATTCCGTTCATACCTCTTGTCGTTAGACGGTAAGAAATCGGAAGTAATTGATGGTTTCACTGGCGAGCAGCGTGTATTTATCGGTTGGTCACAAGTTTGGCGTCGTAAATATCGCGATGAAGCGCTACGCAATAAACTAATGACTGACTCACATTCACCGGGCAAATACCGCGCTTTTGGTACACCGCGTAATATCGAAGCCTTCTACAAAGCCTTCGACATTAAACCAGGTGATGGTATGTATTTACCACCAGAAGAGCGTGTGAAGATATGGTAATCTCCAGTCGCTAAGCAACCTATCAAGGCCTGATTATTACAATCAGGCTTTTTTATTGCCCGTTCTTTGATGAACAGACAATAAAAAGCCCGAGCTTCATATGAAGTTCGGGCTTTATGCTTTCAGCACAGTTAATTAATCATTCACACGATCATCAAATAATCCTTCATTACCGTTTGTAAATTCAAAACTTTGTGTCACTTCTTCGTTCTCGCCATCGAGCGCAATGACCTTTAGATTATCGATGGTCACATCGTCATCAAGAATATCTAAAATGAATCCAAAACCACCTTTGCCTTCAACATCAATGAGATGTGCCCAACTCGCTTCAGATAGGTTCACATGAAGTGTACGACTGTCATTACTTAACTCATTGCCTAGGTGATCATTAATTACATAGCTTAATGTAATAACCCCACTCTCAGCTGTCGTTATCGTAATAGCATGCTTGAGCCATGACTGAGGTGTATTTAGGTAAATTGAGAACCTACTATTCAAGTCATTTTCAAAGTACGTAACATCTGGATTAAGTGAAACTACGTCTATATTGCTTGTGTTCCAGCCATAGCTTACGGAAGCAAATTGACGCCAATTACCAGTCGCTGTTGATAATACAAAATTCTCAGCCAATAACTGTGGTTGCCATGTCCAAGTGCTGTCGAAGCCCGATGAAACTTCACCTTGAATATTCTCTGAATCGTCACTACCGCCTACACCACTACTTCCTTTGAGTACAGACAAGTTAGCAAGATCGATTTTTCCATCTCTATCTACATCACCAGCAAAAAAACTGCTTTGGTAAATATTGGAATCACTCCCAGCAATACGTTGACCTTGTTCATCTGTCCAGTAACCGTCTACCCACTCAAGAACTACCGATAACGGCGTACTGTTTGCGTCACTTATCCAACGCGCTGGTACCCAAACAACATTGGTCCAGTCATCAATAGTGTTACCATTGTCATCGCGATAATCACCAAATGAGTAGAAATATTTCACTTGAGTCACAGTGTCTAAATAATGGTACTCTTTGCGGCTATAAGTAGCCCGCGACTCTAAAGCAATTAGCTTTGAAGTATCATTTTCCCAATATGCACTATATCGGTTATTTTCTATATCTACATAATGACCAGGAGTACGAGTTATAGAAATAGAGTCATCACTCATGAATCGCTTATCGCCTTCAGAAACGATATCTGAGACTTCGCGAAAGAGGAGGGGTTGTTTCCACGTTTCATCTTCTGTTGACGACAAAATGTCGGTATACGCTTTAGTCTTATCCGCATTAACGTAGAAGCCAGACTGCTCTTGCCAACTAACACCTTCGCTATCAATAGGTAAACTGGACACATTGTTATAATCAACATCATAAGGGTCCACCACTTTCAAACTGAGCTGACCAGGCATTCTAGCTGGCGTTGAAAACTCAATGCGATGATTTGGTGTTTTAATATTGGACAACAAGTTAGTACTGGCTAAAACGCCCCTATGTTGACTACTATCTTTCTTGACGTATTTCAACGTAGTACCATCAGTAATACCTTTGACAATTTCTCCACTAGATGTAAAAAATCCCGCTTCTGGGCGTAACTGCACTTCAGATGTAATAGTATCTGCTGGTGTCGCTAATCCACTTAACAATGTATTCCCAAGTTCATCTTCAGCTTGAGAAGCTAAATCAATATTAAGGTTAATACCAAAAGGTAACGGCTCTGTTGTCACACTATCCACTGCTGTATCAGTATCAAAAATCATATGTAAACGCTGACCAAGCCATACCTTCATCGATTCAACATTAACAGTTTCCGATTGATCATTTTGATAGCTCACTAAGATGTTATCGTTTACCGACTGCTTGTTCATGATTTTATTAAATTCAAGCGTAGCTGAATAAATATTTTCAGGATCTGAGAATGTTTGCACTACGCGCGGCGCACCATCTTCTTGTTGCTGAACAGAACGTCTGACAAGTTCATAATCTTCAATTCTATTGTTCTCTCCCACGACAGAAGCCGACGTCTTGATAGTGACAAACTCACTTTGCTCTTTACCACTCTTCATTGCAACGGTATCAATTTCACCAGCAATCATAGTGCTTGTTGCATGATCAAAGCCCGAGAAAAATAATGTATCGTCAGCCAACTTCCAATTAGAAATGCTATAACGCTGAGACCACTCATCATCCGCTAACATCGTCGTTGCTTGCCCATCAGCCATGCGAACTGCTCTAACTACCGTACGCTCGCCAAATGAACGATGAGTTTCATCTTCTAAGTAGAAGGCAAATCCTTTAGAAACTTGAACAACACGGTTGCCATTATCAAAATATCCCCACCAGTCATTACCAATTGAGAAACGAGCAAAGGTCGCATTAGAGTATGGTAGTACTCGTTTAAGGTTTGCAAAGATTTCCGATGTACCTGCATCATGATCCCATACAGTCTCTTCAAATAATCCATAAATACTGCCATCATCAGCAAGGATCACTCGACGGGGATTAGTTTCCCATTGCGTGCTCGCAAACAACCCCGTATCTAAACTAAAGGTCTCAGCGCCTCCTTCAAACACAGTGCTAGGTTGAGAAAAATTAATCCCTTTATTCGTTAAAGAGTATTGTTGATTAAATATTACCGTATTAGTGTCATCTAATGCATAGAAGAAATTAGACCAATTATCGCTACTCCCTAATGAAATTGTCGAAGGATTTTCTTGATCTAACTTGGTGATCATTCGAAGCCCTCGACCACCGTCATCAAAATAGGCATAGACAAGCGAACTATCATCAACTCGAATGAAGCTTTGTACATATGAATCATCACTAGTCACTTCACGGCTAGTGCCGTCCGCTGTAATCAAGCGAATTGTAGCATTCCCATCATAGTCAACTTGATAGTCATCAATGGTACCGTCACTATCATTATCATTACCAACTAAGTCTCTAGCTAGAACAACAACATTGCCTTCATTATCAACTTGAAGTGGCTTACGCTTTTCATCGCTTAATGTTTGACGGTATTGCTGATCAATCTCTTGAGCAATAATACCAGTCTTAACACAGCTCCAACTGTTGTCTTCTAGTTTGACCTTAAATACCGCACACCCGTTAGTTGCGTTAACTAAGCTATTGCTAATCGAGTATTCAGATTGATTCAATGTAAAATAAAGATACTCATTGGCAGAATCAACGACGGAGTAGGATACTTTAAAGCTGTGCTCACTGCTGGCTGCAAATGTAACAACACCATCTTCATCGATGGTAAAGAAATTATTAGAACCGCCACTTGCCACGCCATTAATTCGTTGCAAACCTTTAGACTGCGGAGCACGTGCAGCATTAAGCTGACTATTGAATGACTCCTTATTTGTTGTATCAATAAAGGCGAATGCATTTAACGGTCGTTCACTAACAGTGCCATGCTCAAAGCTTTTTGGCACACTCAGTGCGTTAGATACCTGAACAGCTGATTGTTCAGTAGTAATAACACTCACCGCACCATTTAAAGCAAAACTAATTGGAGAAGGAGTCGGTGCCGGAGTAGGAGTAGGTGTCGGTCCCGGAGCAGGAGTCGGTGTCGGAGCAGGAGTAGGAGTCGGTGTCGGTGTCGGAACAGGAGTCGATGTCGGTGCAGGAGTCGGCTCAGGACTACTGCCACCGCCACCGCCACAACCAGCGAGAGTTAACGCTACCATAATAGCGCTGAGTTTCATCGATACTTTCATAGAATAAGTCCCTTTTACTTTTTATTATTAGTGGATACCGATGACTGAAATCAGATATTCAAATCACGCATCCTTACGTTCGGTGAGCATTATTAAGAATTAACGATTATTTAACAAGTCTTTACATCACAAAAGCTAGTAATAATTACCTCAAAAGTTTTTATCTTATGCATCTTGATGCATTGGTATTAAATAAGGTTCAATTCAGATCTGTCATGCTTCCCCACATAAAAAAGGCTGACTCATATAGATGAGTCAGCCTTTTATTTTTAATTTAACTCTCTAATGTAAATTCGAGAGTTAAATTAAAGAGCTAATAACGATTAAACGCGTTTAACTGGCACAGCAGCAACGTATTTCGTTGTCATTTCTTCAGTTGGCGGCGCAAAGCGAGTTAGGTCGATACCTTCAACGGCTGCTTTGTACTCGTTCATAGAAGGGAAACGACCAAGAATCGATGAAAGCACAACTAATGGTGTAGAGCCTAGTAGTGACTCACCTTTCTTCTCAGCAGTATCAGCTACAACACGACCTTGGAATAAACGTGTTGAAGTAGCAATAACAGTATCACCAGGCTCAGCTTTCTCTTGGTTACCCATACATAAGTTACAGCCAGGACGTTCTAGGTACATGATGTTGTCGTACTTAGTACGCGCAGCGCCTTTAGGGTCGTTGTCATCAAATACGAAACCAGAGTATTTCTCTAGGATTTCCCAGTCGCCTTCAGCTTTTAGCTCATCAACAATATTGTATGTTGGTGGCGCAACAACGAGTGGCGCTTTAAATTCAATAGAGCCGTTTTGTTTCTCGATATTACGGAACATTTGAGCGATAATTTGCATATCACCTTTGTGAACCATACAAGAACCAACGAATGCTAAATCTACAGATTTACCATCGTAGTATGAAACAGGACGAATCACATCGTGAGTATAGCGCTTTGATACGTCTTCGTTGTTTACGTCTGGATCGGCAATCATTGGCTCAGCAATAGCGTCTAAGTCAATTTCAACTTCAGCGTAGTACTTAGCGTTATCATCTGGTGATAATGCTGGTTGCTCACCTGATTGAACTTCCGCGATACGAGCATCAGCTAAAGCGATTAAGCCTTTTAGCGTACCCGCTTCGTTTTCCATACCTTTATCGATCATGATTTGAATACGGCTCTTAGCCAATTCAATAGACTTCACTAGCGTTTCATTGTTAGAGATACAGATTGACGCTTTCGCTTTCATTTCTGCAGACCAATCAGTGAATGTAAACGCTTGGTCAGCTAATAGCGTACCAATGTGTACTTCAATAATACGACCTTGGAACACGTTCTCGCCGCCAAACTGCTTAAGCATTTGTGCTTGAGTTGCGTGTACAACATCACGGAAATCCATGTGGCCAGCCATGTTACCTTTAAAGGTTACTTTCACTGACTCAGGAATTGGCATTGCTGATTCACCAGTCGCTAACGCGATTGCAACCGTACCAGAGTCTGCACCGAAAGCTACGCCTTTTGACATACGCGTATGAGAATCACCGCCGATGATAATTGCGCGATCATCAATCGTAATATCATTCAATACTTTGTGAATAACGTCAGTCATTGAATGGTAAACACCTTTTGGATCACGTGCTGTGATTACACCAAAAGCGTTCATGAATGCCATTAATTTAGGCGTGTTAGCCTTGGCTTTGTTATCCCATACCGAAGCGGTGTGACAACCTGATTGGAAAGCACCATCGACTAATGGAGAAATAGTAGAAGCAGCCATCGCTTCTAATTCCTGACATGTCATAGGGCCAGTAGTATCTTGAGAACCAACAATGTTTACTTTTACACGAACGTCAGAACCAGCGTGTAGTGGCGTTTCTGATGCGACGCCAACCGCGTTGCGGTTAAAGATTTTTTCAACAGCTGTTAAACCTTGGCCGTCATGAGAAATTTCTTTTGAAGCAGCGTAAACAACAGGAGCAGTAACACCTAGTGCTTGTGCAGCAAACGTTTGTAGTTTCTTACCGAACGTTACCGCGTAAGAGCCGCCCGCTTTCATGAATTCCATTTTTTGCGGCGTAAATGCTGAAGAGATATCCGCTAGCTCTTCGCTACCGTTAAATAACTTCTTAGCTTTTGTATCGATAGTTAATACAGTACCAGTAGCCACTGAGTAAGCTTCTTCTAAAACAACATCACCATTTTCGTCAACAACAGCGTTGCCATTGGCATCGACTTTCTTAACCCAGTTTTTAAGATCAAGACCGATACCACCAGTCACATCTACTGTTGTTAAGAAGATTGGCGCAATACCATTTGTACCAGCAACGACTGGCGCAATATTAATAAATGGAACGTAAGGACTTGCTTGCTTACCTGCCCATAGTGCAACGTTGTTCACACCAGACATACGTGACGAACCAACGCCCATGGTGCCTTTTTCAGCGATAAGCATTACTTTTGCTTGTGGGTGTTTCGCTTGAAGTGCTTGAATTTCTTCCTGAGCTTCAGGAGTAATCATGCATTTACCGTGTAATTCACGGTCAGCACGTGAGTGAGCCTGATGACCCGGTGATAATAAATCCGTAGAGATATCACCTTCACCGGCAATGTAAGTAACTACTTCAATTTTTTCTTCAACGTCAGGTAATTTAGTGAAGAACTCAGCCTTAGCATAGCTTTCAAGAAGTTCTTTAGCGACTACATTTCCTGCTTTGAATGCGTCTTCGATGCGGCTAGTGTCAGCATCGTATAGGAATACTTGAGTTTTTAATACACTAGCTGCTGGTGCAGATACGGCTGCATCGTCGCTTAGTGCAAGATCAAGTAATGCTTCAATCGAAGGACCACCTTTCATGTGTGAAAGTAGTTCGAAGGCGAATTCAACTGAGATTTCAGCAACCGTTGCTTGGCCTAAGATGATTTCTTTTAAAAATGCCGCTTTAACACCAGCAGCACTTGTTGTGCCCGGAAGCGTGTTATAGATGAAGAACTTTAAAGATTCTTCGCGGTGCTCATTACCAGTATCTTTGATTTGAGCGATAATTTCAGATAACAGCTCGGCGCTGTCGATTGGTTTTGGCGCTAAACCTTGTTCGGTTTTACGGCTTTCAATTTCTGCTAAATATTCTAAATACAGACTCATTGGACACTCTCTCGCTATCTAACGCTAATGCTCATTGTCATTAGCTGGGAATAATTTTGGGCACATTTTACCTGATTTTTCACTTACTATAAATCCTTTGAATACATAAAGAACATTCATGCAATTTATGACTGACATAAAGGAAACATATAAAGGTTATACTGACAAAAGCACCTCATTGTCAATCTCCTCAATCATCTGAAATTTTCACTGCGACTGCTCTTAGTAATTAGTCGAATACATAAAATGCAATAAACGACTAATTCATTGGTTTTACTACCAATATAAATACTATCAATCGCCACAACAATCTCACTACACCTTAAGTCGAGTCAACAAATCTCACTATTGACGTAACATAGTTGTCGAAAAATCAATCTTTGCAGGTTAAAAGCCTAGTATTTATTACTCTCAAATACGATACAGCGATTTTAACCACCAGTCATAATAAAAAAGGGGATTATCGTGCTTAAGCAATATCGTCAACATGTCAGAGAACGCGCAGCTGAAGGCGTTGTACCTAAACCACTAGATGCCGCGCAAGTTTGTGATTTAATTGAACTCGTGAAAAATCCCCCAATTAACGAGGAGGATTTTATACTCGACCTCCTCACCAATCGAGTTCCAGCGGGTGTTGATGAAGCCGCTTATATTAAAGCGAGTTTTTTAGCTGCAATTGCCAAAGGCGACACTAGATCACCAATTCTTTCAAGCGAACACGCCACCAAGCTACTTGGTACTATGCTCGGTGGTTACAACATAGCGCCAATGATCGACTTATTGGATTCTGAATTTGCCGACACAGCTGCTACTGGATTAAAGAAAACACTGCTTATGTTTGACGCCTTCTTTGATGTTAAAGAAAAAGCAGATGCTGGTAATGCTGCAGCCAAAACGGTGATGCAATCATGGGCAGACGCCGAGTGGTTCACATCGCGCGATAAAGTCAGTGAAAAAATCACCGTTAAGGTATTTAAAGTCTCTGGAGAAACTAATACCGACGACTTATCTCCTGCCCCTGATGCGTGGTCACGCCCTGATATTCCAGTACACGCCAAGGCGATGTTAAAGATGGAGCGTGAAGGTATTTCACCTGATGACGCTGGTCACGTTGGGCCAATCACGCAAATTGAAACGCTGCAACAAGACGGAATTTCACTGGCGTACGTTGGCGATGTGGTTGGTACGGGCTCTTCGCGTAAATCGGCAACCAACTCAGTATTGTGGTTCATGGGAGAAGATATCCCTTATGTGCCAAACAAACGTACAGGTGGTGTGTGTCTAGGTGGAAAAATAGCCCCTATATTCTATAACACGATGGAAGATTCTGGCGCTCTGCCAATCGAGCTAGATGTTCAGAAAATGAATATGGGGGATATTATCGATATCTATCCCTACCAAGGTGTAGTAAAAAAAGGCGATGAAGTTATTTCAACCTTTGAGCTAAGCCCTGTACTACTCGATGAGGTCCGTGCTGGCGGCCGTATTCCACTCATTATCGGTCGTGGCTTAACAAGCCGCGCTCGAGAAGTCCTCGGATTAGGCGAAACCGATTTGTTTGCGACACCAATTGATGCAACGGATACCGGTAAAGGCTATACATTAGCACAAAAAATGGTAGGCAAAGCCTGTGGCATAGAAGGCGTTCGTGCAGGACAATACTGTGAGCCTAAGATGACGACCGTTGGCTCACAAGATACCACTGGGCCGATGACCCGTGATGAGCTAAAAGATCTCGCTTGTCTTGGTTTCTCTGCTGATCTTACTATGCAGTCATTCTGTCATACCTCGGCTTATCCTAAACCTGTAGATGTGAACACACATCACACGCTACCTGATTTTATGATGAATCGTGGCGGCGTATCACTACGCCCCGGTGATGGCGTTATTCATTCATGGCTTAATCGTATGTTATTACCAGATACGGTTGGAACCGGTGGTGATTCACATACACGTTTCCCGCTAGGTATCTCTTTCCCAGCTGGTTCAGGCCTTGTGGCATTCGCAGCAGCAACGGGTGTTATGCCACTTGATATGCCTGAGTCGGTATTGGTGCGCTTTAAAGGTGAAATGCAACCGGGCATCACCTTGCGCGACCTTGTTCATGCGATTCCTTATTACGGCATAAAAAACGGATTATTGACGGTTGAAAAAGCCGGCAAGGTAAATGAGTTTTCTGGGCGCGTATTAGAAATAGAAGGCCTAAAAGGATTAACCGTTGAGCAAGCATTTGAATTGTCTGACGCATCCGCTGAGCGCTCTGCTGCTGGTTGTTCCATCAAACTCGAAGAAGATGCCGTTTCTCAATATTTAGAATCTAACATTGTGATGCTCAAATGGATGATTTCAGAAGGTTACGGGGATGTTCGTACCATAGAGCGTCGTATCAAAGGCATGAAAGATTGGCTCGCTAATCCAACGTTGATGGCAGCAGATAGCGACGCACAATACGCTCATGTATTAGAGATTGATCTCAATGAAATCAAGGAGCCAATCGTCTGTTGTCCAAACGATCCTGACGATGCGAAATTTCTATCAGATGTTCAAGGTACACCGATTGACGAAGTGTTCATTGGCTCATGTATGACAAATATCGGCCATTTCCGCGCAGCAGGTAAACTCATTGATGCCGCCAATATTACGCTACCGACACGAATGTGGGTAACGCCGCCAACAAAGATGGATGCGCAACAACTCACCGATGAAGGTTATTATAATATTTACGGTAGAGCCGGAGCACGTATTGAATCACCGGGCTGTTCTTTGTGTATGGGGAACCAAGCGCGTGTTGCAGACAAATCTACCGTCTTATCAACCTCGACGCGTAACTTCCCAAATCGCCTTGGCACAGGCGCAAACGTGTACCTAACGTCAGCAGAACTAGCTGGTGTCGGCGCAATCTTAGGTAAATTGCCTAGCCCAGCAGAATACATGGAATATGCTAAACAAATTGATGCAACGGCTGCAGATACTTATCGTTATCTAAATTTTCATAAAATGGAACAATATACGAAAAAAGCGGACAACGTTATTATTCAACAGCCAGCTTAGTGAGTACCTAAATTACGCGTCATAACTGCGCCACAACAATGAACCTTGTGATAGCAATATCGCAAGGCTTTTTTAATATACCCGACAATATTCATGTCCCCCTCTCAATTATTTAACTAGTAACGATTGTTATCAACCACTATAAAATGCTATATACAGTAGTCGAAAATTCAGTCTAATTAGAAAACTAAAATAATAGGGTCTGTTGAGCTTTTTGGTTCAAATTTTGTTCAATCTAAAAGCATTTTGGGCAAGGCATGAGGATTGATGCCTAGTTTATCTAGGTGAATGACGAATA
>MPDF01000073.1 GCA_001874365.1 Gammaproteobacteria bacterium MedPE
AGTCGCAGTTCTGGACAGAATTTCTATGGGTGGTTATGTAACAGTTATTGTAGAAATTGTTATGAAACAAGGTGGGGCTAGTGTGATGGATGACTTCAAAGCACAAGTATTACAACATGATGAAATACAGCAATGCTACTACACAACAGGTGATAATGATTTCATTGTAATTGTAACTGTACCAAACATGGCAAGATATGAAGAGCTAACACGTGCCGTTTTTTTTAAGAATAAGAATATTAAAAAGTTCAACTCAACCGTCGTTATGGATAATGTGAAGCTAGGTTTAAATATTCCCGTCGAATAAAGCTAACAAAAAAAGCGAGCACTGCTTTTAATTACGCAATACTCGCTTTCATTAATTTCAAATTGTAATCAGTAACTCACGTTACTGATTTTATTTGAATTACTCTTCAATGTACTCATCAATCGGTACACAAGAACAATGTAGGTTACGGTCGCCGTATACGTCATCGATACGGTTTACTGTAGGCCAGAACTTGTTAGCGCGTACTTCTTCTGTTGGGAATACAGCAAGCTCGCGGCTGTATGCACGGCTCCATTCTGGATCCATGATGTCATCCAATGTATGCGGTGCATTGTGCAATGGATTGTCAGTGTCAGTCCACTCACCTGATTCAACTTTAGCTACTTCAGCGCGGATAGCGATTAGTGCGTCAGCTAGGCGGTCGATTTCAACTTTAGACTCAGATTCCGTTGGCTCAATCATTAACGTGCCCGCTACTGGGAACGACATGGTTGGTGCATGGAAACCGTAATCGTTTAGACGCTTAGCAATGTCCATTTCTGTTACGCCAGAGCTTTCTTTTAGCGGACGTAAATCAACGATACATTCGTGAGCTACGTAACCACCACGGCCTGAGAACAAGATTGGGTAATGTTCGCTTAAACGGTTCTTCAAGTAGTTAGCATTTAAGATAGCTAGCTGAGTTGATTGACGTAAACCTTCGTTACCTAACATCGCGATGTACATGTAAGTAATTGGTAGGATGCTTGCACTGCCGTATTGTGCGCCAGATACTGCACCGTTACCAGATTTAGGGCCTTCAAGGTCAACAACGCTGTGGTTAGCAACAAATGGTGCTAAGTGAGCTTTGATACCGATTGGTCCCATACCTGGGCCACCACCACCGTGTGGGATAGCGAATGTTTTGTGCAAGTTAAGATGCGATACGTCTGCGCCAATACTGCCCGGTGACGTTAGGCCAACTTGTGCATTCATGTTTGCGCCATCTAGGTAAACTTGACCACCGTTGGCGTGAATAATTTCACAAATTTCACCAATGGTTTCTTCGTATACACCGTGAGTAGACGGGTAAGTGATCATGATACAAGATAGGTTTTCAGATAACTCTTCGGCTTTCGCACGTAAGTCATCCATGTCAACGTTACCTTCGTCATCACAGGCTGTAACTACAACTTTTTGACCGGCCATTTGTGCAGATGCTGGGTTAGTACCGTGAGCAGATGCTGGGATCAAACAGATGTTACGATGCGCGTCGCCGCGGCTCTCGTGGTATTTTTGAATGGCTAGTAGACCAGCGTATTCACCTTGAGCACCAGAGTTAGGTTGCATACATACTGCATCGTAACCTGTGATGTTTACTAACCATTCAGATAGCTCATCAATCATTGCCACGTAACCTTTTGCTTGGTCTTGTGGGCAGAATGGGTGCATGTTAGCGAATTCGTTCCAGCTTACTGGCAGCATTTCGCTTGCCGCGTTTAGTTTCATGGTACAAGAACCAAGGCTGATCATTGAATGATTTAGCGCTAAATCTTTACCTTCTAAACGACGGATGTAACGCATCATTTCAGTTTCGCTGTGGTACTTGTTAAATACTGGGTGTGTTAAGTATTCTGAAGTACGAACTACGCTGTCGCTGTATGATTGACCTGAAATTGCTGCATCAATTGCTGCAACATCAAGACCGTGGTCAGCGCCTAAGATTACGTCAAATAACTGTGCAACGTCTTCACGTGTTGTTGTCTCGTCAAGTGCGATACCGATTTGACCTGTTAGGTCGCGACGGAAGTTAACACCAGCTTCAACACCGTTTGCTAAGATAGCGTCTTTATCTTCACCCACGTTTAACGTGATAGTGTCGAACCAAGTGCTGTTTGCTAGCTCTGCGCCCTTCTCTTGAAGACCAGTCGCTAGGATAGTCGCTAAACGGTTGATGCGTGTTGCGATGTTTTTCAGGCCTTTAGGACCGTGATAAACCGCGTAGAACGACGCCATGTTTGCTAGTAATACCTGTGCAGTACAGATGTTTGAGTTAGCTTTTTCGCGGCGGATATGTTGCTCACGCGTTTGCATTGCCATACGTAGTGCAGGACGACCGCGCGTATCTTTTGATACACCGATAATACGACCTGGCATAGAACGCTTATGCTTGTCACGTGTTGCGAAGAATGCAGCGTGTGGACCACCAAAGCCCATTGGTACACCAAAGCGTTGGCTGTTACCAAATACTACGTCTGCGCCCATTTCACCAGGTGACTTAAGTACTGTTAGTGCCATTAAGTCAGATGCAACAGTAACAACGGCTTTCTTAGCTTGTAGATCAGCGATTAGTTGCTCGATATCGTCAACTGAACCAGTAGAACCTGGGTAGCTAAGCATCGCACCGAAAATGTCGTGGTTTAGTGCATCTTGTGCAGGACCAACAACGATGTCGAAACCAAATTTTTCAGCACGTGTTTTAACAACGTCTAATGTTTGTGGGTGAATTGAATCACTAACGAAGAAGGTGTCGCATTTTTTGTTTTTAGAAACACGTTTTGCAAGACCCATCGCTTCAGCACCAGCAGTTGCTTCATCAAGTAATGATGAGCTCGCTAGTTCTAGACCTGTTAGGTCGATAGTTAACTGTTGGAAGTTAAGAATAGCTTCTAAACGACCTTGGGCGATTTCTGGTTGGTATGGCGTGTATGCCGTGTACCAGCCCGGATTTTCTAATACGTTACGCAAGATTACGCTTGGTACGTGGGTGTTGCTGTAACCCATACCAATGTAGCTTTTTAGTACTTGGTTTTGGTCAGCAAGACTACGTAGGTAAGCTAGCGCTTCAACTTCTGTTTTAGACTCACCAATAGTGAGGTTGTTGTCTAATAAAATTGACTCAGGCACGATCTTTTTAGTCATGTCTTCTAGTGAGTCTGCACCAATCACTTCCAGCATTGCTTGTTGCTGAGCGGCATCAGGGCCAATGTGACGAGCGATAAATTCTTGTTTGTTTTCTAATTCGGTTAACGTTGGTAAACGAGTCATGAGGCTTCTCTCAAATTTAAAACTAAATTAATCCACAATAATCACTTAGTTAGAATTATCGGGAATTATCAAGGCTAGAAAGAACAAAGCCCCTTAGTGTTGAACTAAGAGGCCTTGAAGGGTATCAGCAATTAATCTTCTGCGATTGATGCTGCGTAACCTTCTGCATCTAGTAGGTTTTCAAGCTCAGAAGCGTCGTCCGCTTTGATTTTGAATAACCAACCGTCGTTGAATGCATCAGAGTTAACTAGCTCAGGGCTGTCTTCTAACTCTTCATTGATTGCAACAACTTCACCAGTGATTGGTGCGTAAATATCTGAAGCAGCTTTTACTGATTCACATACCGCTGCATCTTCACCAGCGTCAAACGTGTCGCCTTCATCTGGTAAATCAACAAAAACCATGTCACCTAATAGGCCTTGAGCGTGCTCAGTGATACCTACTGTGTAAACACCATTACCTTCATCACGAACCCATTCGTGTGAAGATGCATATTTTAATTCTGCTGGGATATTGCTCATGAGTTTATCCTTTCAATAATTTTTTTAGTTAAGCGACGATTAGAAAATCGCCCCTATTGTAATTTAAGTCTTTCCCAATTGTCATTGAAAATGTTCACTCTTGGAAACATATCCGATGTTAGGAAAATTTATTTTGATTTAGATTAAAAAGTTTTCTTGCCGTTTCTGACGAAACCAGACTTAACAACCTTTACATCTACCAATTTCTTGCGCATTTCAACCTGTGCCACTTCGCCAATTGAACGTGGAACACGTGCAATTGCCACTGAGTGACCAAGCGTTGGAGAGAATGTACCAGAAGTAATCACACCTTCTTGCTCAACACCGTCGCTGTCTGTGAATACAACTTTAAGTCCTGTACGTAAAACACCCTTCGCTTCTAATAATAAGCCAACTTGCTTGTGCAGTTTGCCAGAAGCTTTTTGCTCTACTAATGCGCTACGACCAATGAAGTCACGTTCTTCTGGATCCCAAGCGATAGTCCACGCCATGTTTGCAGCTAGTGGAGATACTTCTTCGTCCATGTCTAGGCCATATAAGTTCATGCCAGCTTCTAAACGCAACGTATCACGTGCGCCTAAACCACATGGACGAACATCAACGTCTAATAGTTGTTGCCATAAGTCAGCGGCTTTGTCTTCGTGTACGATAATTTCGTAACCGTTTTCGCCGGTGTAACCTGTTGTTGCGATGAAGTAGTCGCCAGAATCAACAGACATAAATGGCTTGATACCTTCTAATAAAGCGTTTTGCTCGCTATTAAATACTTTTGCTGCTTTTTCTTTAGCGTTAGGGCCTTGAACAGCAATCATAGATAATTCAGGTAATTCAGTCACGGCTACGTCATAGCCAGCAGACTGTTTGTTGATCCACGCCATGTCTTTAACACGCGTCGCAGAGTTAACAACCAAACGGTAGTAATCATTAGTAATGAAGTAAGTGATTAAGTCATCAATCACGCCGCCTTCTTCATTAAGCATACCGCCGTACATTGCTTTACCTTCAACAGTAAGCTTTGCAACATCATTTGCTAGTAACTTTTGTAGAAATTCTTTCGCTTGCGAACCTTTAATGTCCACAACCGTCATGTGTGATACGTCAAACATACCTGCATCTTGACGTACAGCATGGTGCTCTTCGATTTGAGAACCATAGTTGATTGGCATATCCCAACCGTGAAAATCAACCATCTTAGCGCCAGCTTCGATGTGTTTATCAAATAAAACTGTTTGTTGAGCCATAATAGATCCTCAAGCTTTAAAGGTGTCGTAGCCTGTTTTTAGCCATGACAAATTATTTAGTGGCGCGATTATAGCTTTTTTGTGAGGCAGGTTACAAAATAAATTTCATATTTTTCACATTTGGAAACAAATGGAAACTTTTCCCCGATAAGTGGAATTAAACACATTGTACAGAAACAACTGATAACAAAGGGTTTTAGAGCAATGCAGAGTTTTCACTCTTAAATTCTTTGAGTAAAAAATTTCCTTACCCTGAGAAACATTTAACCAACCGTTTACAGGTTGTTACATTTACAGCTTGTAATAGATTAAGGTAAATAGATAGATGAGCACAGACTACTAATAACTCAAAAATCTCATCATCACACAATCAAATATGTCAGCAGCTTGAACAAATGGGATTTACCTCGCTAGAAGCCCAAATCTGTCAAAGAGCCAATGATGTGTCGTTCAACCTCGTCGCTAATTGCAGCGGCGTTATTCAAGCCTATCGTTCACAGAGTGCATTAATGGCCTTGAGCATTTCAAACTGTCCTTGTCTTTTCTTCTAGGCATTTAACTTTTTTCTGAGTACTAGGCTCTGTTGATCTTTCGAGGAGGAATTTTGTGTGATTTATACAGCGTTATCGCCTCCTAGCTTAGCTCACTAAGCGTCGCAGGCTCTGCCTTGCATAAATCGCGATCAACGCGCTGCAAAAACCTTCACCAAAGATCAACAGACCCTAATGTTGTTGCTTCAGCAAGCATCCCATCTTTGCGTTTTATCACTCTATCTAACGCAATTGAGAACTTTTGTTCTGGTGACTGCCTATCTAAACGATTACAATCTACCAAACTAAAATTACTTTTAAATACTTATTCATTGTTAGAAATACAAAGTAAATAAGTTGATGCTTTCTAGCTTTGCGAATTGACGTAATGACAAACCTCCTTTTATCAGGTTTCTTATGCTTTTCGGGATAATGTTTTACGCATGGTTAACTTGCCATTTCGGCTTTATTTTTATGAAGAACTGAGTTGACAGCTATCCTAAAGATATTATTTATGTTTAAAGATTAACTAAGGATTGAGTCATGATACATTCATTTAAAGGCGCGCAGAACGTCTTAAGTTTATTGAGTCCACAACAGCAGCAGCAATTATTGGAGTCTGGGAAAACCATTAAATTAGTTGCTCACCAAACGTTGTTTTCGAAAGGAGAGCCTGCCACGCATTTTTACTTAGTTAAAAAAGGGCAGCTCAAAATCTTTCGCATTACACCAGCCGGTGATGAAAAGGTCTTTAATTTGTTTACGCCTGATAGCTGGATTGCTGAAATGGCGATGTTTATGCCTAATCCAAGTTATCCGATGAATGCACAGTCAGAAGTTGCTAGTGAAGTGCTTGCCGTCAAGCGTGAAACACTGTTAGGCATTATTGATAATTGTCCAACGTTAGCGCGTGCGTTATTAGGGTTAATGAGTACCAAGATTTTCTCGTTGGTAAACAATGTTGATAAACTTACCTTTATCAACGCAAGTCAGCGTTTTGTATTGCATTTGGGGCATTTGTATCAAATGCAAACTGGCGATGAAGGAAAAATAAAATTACAGCAACCAAAACATGTGTTAGCGAGTCAGTTAAATATCACACCTGAAACTTTTTCTCGAATTTTAAGAAAATTAAAATCTCAACAATTGATTGAAGAGAAAGGCGACACTATCTTGTTGCTAGATATTGAAAAACTCTGCGCTGAAGTCGAGTTAACCAGCGATATATTTACACGTTAATCTATTTTACGCGTCATTGGATTAACGTGGTAAATACAGCATCATAAAGACACAGAAAATGGCGATTGCAACAACTGCCCATTTAAAGCGCTTTTGACGATAGGCGGCGCTATGAGGATGACTTTTCGGCATCGCCATCCCACAATGATCACAGTGTTTATGAGAGAGTTCGTTAAGTGAATTACAATAGAGACAATGAATCTTTTCTGCGGCCATGTCACTTCCTAATAAGTTAATTGATGATATAAAAGCGGTAGTTTTTGCGGTAATTGCTCTGGTTTTGCGATAAGTGTGAAACCATCGCTACCAAATAAATAAGGTAAGTATTCATCAGCTTTTTCATCAATGGTAATACAAAATGGGCGCAGTCCAGCGCGCTTGGCTTCTAACACCGCTTGGCGCGTATCTTCTATACCAAATCGTCCTTCGTAATGATCAATGTCGTTGGGCTTACCGTCCGTTAGAATTAGTAATAGTTTTTGGCTTTGCGTTTGCGCACTTAGTACTTTAGTTGCTTGGCGGATCGCGGCTCCCATTCGTGTATAAAAGCCGGGACTTAACCGTTGAATACGGCCGCGAACATCGTCGTTATAGCACTCGTTAAAGTTTTTGATCAGGCTAAACCGCACGTGATTGCGCCTAACGGATGAGAAGCCATACATTGCAAAACTGTCGCCCACGGCATTTAATGCTTCGCCGAAGAGTAACAGCGAATCATTAATTACATCGATAACTCGTTGATTGTCATTAATGTAAGCATCGGTAGACATTGAAATATCAGCAAGTAATAGACAAGATAAATCGCGATGATTGGCGCTAAAGGTCTGATATAAACCGTGCTCTTGTGTTGGACCAACAGTGCACTGAACGTGAAAATCTAACCATGCTGATAAGTCAATTTCTTCACCTTGAGGCTGGCTTTTCTGCCACTGTTTGACGCTTTGTAACTGTTGAAACTGCGCTCTGATTTGTTTAGCGCTGCGAGTAAGCCTTGCTGGTAGCTGCAAGGGTTCACTGCCTTTGGGGAGCATTGGTTGTAGCAGACAGCGATCACTAACGAGCTGCTGTATTTTGTAATTCCATTCTGGCAGTTTGATACCGTCTCCCACGCGAATATCGTCGTTATCGGCGGCAGGTAAGTCGAGATCTATCTTTAGTCGGGCTGACTTTTGATCTTGCTCTTGAGATAGAGTTAATATGTCCAAATCTTCGGCGACTCGCTTTCCGTCGTCGTCATCAGAGTCATCGGTAGCGCGATTTAGCTTGGTAAATTCCCCCCAAGATAACAAACTTTCGAGGCGAAACGCCATTAGCCCATCACTGTTTTCCTTATAGTCGGTGCGTTCACTTTTTTTACGAGCAGCTTGACTGTCTTTTTTGCTTTTTGATGATTCACTTTGTGGCGGCATCTGCGTGTTATCAGGCATGAGTGGCTTATCAACTTTCGCTGATGGGTACAGCCACAGATAAACAGGTGCGGGTGCAAAATTGCTACTGGGGAAATCAGTGACTGTGCCGGGGTGTTTGATGGCGTCAACAATGGCTCGTTCTAGTGGTTGCTGTGCCTTAGGCAGCGAGCTTATTGCTGGGCGCAGTGCCAACAAAGCGCTTGCTAAACGTTGATACTGATGAGCGAGAATGGGGTGTTTATCTAACACCTGCTTAACGAGTTTCTGATTGTCGATCCCCCAATGTTTAAAGGGAACAAGTTGATAGGCAGCTAAGGCAGCAAGCCACAAATAGAGGCTTTTATTGAGCTGTGCATTGGGAAATATGGCGATAGACTCAGGCAATCTCAAACTTTCATCGTCTTGCCATGCCAAACTATATTGATGGTGTGAACCCGATACTTTTTGCAGTAGTGAACGCTGTACAACATAGTCTCGCGGTGCGGCAGCTTCTACGCGTTTCGTGGGCTCGCCTCCCAGTGACCGAAAAATTAGTGCAGCAGATTTTTTGATATTAGAGAAATCAACACGTGCTTCTTCAAAATCTTCACTGGCTTTTTTAGTGATGTATTTATGCCATATACTGCCAACCCACTCTTCCATTACTCATGCCTGTGTTTATGAAACTATTTTAGGTAGTTTATCAGCTGAGAATTTTCACCAAATGACATTGGTCAATTAAGAAAGCCCCGATGTAACATCGAGGCTTGTGGAGGAGATGATGAGCGCGTGTTAGCTACTTGCTGCTTTTTTTCTATCGATACAAAAGTTAAGTAGGTAAACAACAAGTCCAATCATAAAGATGACGCCAGACACTTCACGCATCCAATAAAAGATAGCGACTTTATCTTGTGTTTCCATGAAGCTCATTGCTTGACCAGTTTCTGGCAGACGTTGTAGCCACACTTGTAAGATACCAGCGCCTGTTAAAAACAGCGTGATGAATACCATGGCAACAGTCATTAACCAAAAGCCCCACATTTCTAATACTTGTGCCTTGTTAGTCGATGCCTCGCCAATACCGCGAAGTTTTGGCATCGCATAAGAAATCATAGTTAGTACAATCATCGCATAGGCACCATAGAATGCCATGTGACCGTGGGCTGCTGTAATTTGAGTGCCGTGAGTATAGTAATTTACTGGCGATAACGTGTGCAAGAACCCCCATACGCCTGCTCCTAAGAACGCCATAACAGCACAACCTAATGCCCACAATACAGCCGCTTTATTTGGATGTTCACGACGGCGACGATTGACCATGTTAAAAGCGTAAAGCATCATGGCAAAAAACGGTAATGGCTCAATTGCTGAAAAGATTGAACCAATCCACTGCCAGTACTCTGGTGTACTTAACCAGTAGAAGTGATGGCCAGTGCCTAAAATTCCGCTAATCAGTGCCATGGCGATGATAACGTATAGCCATTTCTCAATCACTTCGCGGTCAACACCCGTTACTTTTACTAGAATGAACGCAAGCATAGCGCCCATAATGAGCTCCCATACGCCTTCAACCCATAGGTGAACGACCCACCACCAGAATAGTTTATCAAGTGCTAGATTTGATGGATTGTAGAATGAAAATAAGAAAAATACGGCAAGGCCAATTAATCCAGTAATCATAACCAAGTTAATTACTGTTTTACGACCGCGTAGTATTGTCATACCCACATTAAATAAGAAACCTAACGCCACCACAACCACGCCGCCTTTGGTAATAGTCGGCATCTCTAGGAACTCACGACCCATCGTCGGAAAGTATTCGTTACCTGTGATATGGGCGAGTGTTGAGTAAGGCACAAGTAAGTAACCAAGAACAGTTAGCGTACCAGCTGCCGCAAATACCCAGAACAGAATCATCGCCAATTTAGGGCTATAGAGCTCAGTTTCGGCTTCTTCTGGAATTAAGTAATACGCCGCGCCCATAAAGCCAAATAACAGCCATACGATGAGTAGGTTTGTATGAACCATACGGGCAACATTAAATGGAATGGCACCAGCGAGGAAGTCACCAACGACATACTGTAGCCCCATGATAAGGCCAAATATAATTTGGCCAACAAACAATATTAATGCAAATGTAAAGTAGGGTTTAGCTACGGATTGAGATTGATATTTGAGTGTGTTCATCTCTTATCCCTCGATATTTGGTGGCCACTGATTAACTTCAATTTTCGCAGTCCATTCTAAGAAGTCTGCAAGATCGTTAACCTGTTGCTCGGTGAGGTGGAATTGAGGCATTTGTCGACGCCCTGGTACATTGAGTGGTTGGGCGGCCATCCAGCCGTTAAGAAAGCCTCTGAACGCGGCTGAATCACCGCCACCACGACGATAAAAAACATTGCCAAGTTCAGGAGCGAAGTACGCACCTTCACCGATCAACGTGTGACAACCTACGCAATTGTTTTCTTCCCATAATGCCTTACCACGTACAACCGACGGTGTAATGTTTTCGCGGTGGTCTGTTTTGGGCATTTCTCGTGTAGTGTGCATTGTTAAACCCAGAAATATTAAGAGAAAAAATAAGCTTCCTCCATAATAAATATTTCGAGCCATGCTCTTTGTGAATGTTTCTGACATGTGCTTACCTGCTATTTTTGTTAAACAGTTTTTAATTGGCACGGTAAGGATAAAGCAGGGGCTTATTTTTCTAATTGACAATAGTCAATAGCGTCAAAAAACAGGGAGTTTATTTGCCATAGCACGACTTAAATTAATCATACCCACTAGTACGAAACCCGCGTGTAAGCAGATAAAGAAAAATAACGACATCATCAATGACAAAGGGCTGGCTTGTTCGATAGTGATATAAGTCATTGGCACGATGACTAATAACACCCCATTGAGCAAGCTTAGTTGGAGCGCGCGGTAAATATGAATCTTAAGGTATCCCGTCAGTGGACGAAGTTGCCACAAGCGCAGTAACAGAATTAAGAATGCGATGCCCGGTAGCAACAATAAATTACATAAATACAAACTCTGAATGATGATTGATTGTGTCACGCGTTCACTCTGGTTCATGATTTATCTCGCTACGTAATAAATGATCCCTAACACACTGGGAATAATGACAATGTAACTGAATAGTAAGTTGCACCACAATGACGGTGCGTGGCTTAGCTCCATAAAATAATGTGTAACAAACCACGCCTTAAATACGACAAAAAGTAACGCCAACAATGACAAGCTTAATGATTCTGTGTACCTGATATTGGCTGAAAGCACGGTGAGTAATAACAGAGCGAGAAGTGCCACTAGATTGCGTTGCTGTGATTGCTTATCAGGATTATTCATTGGCTAATTACGTATAAAATTGGGAAAAGAATAATCCAAATAATATCGACAGCGTGCCAATAAACACCTATCGATTCATAGAGATTGCTGTGAGTTGTCGCAGTGGTTGCTTTAGTAAATAGATAGATTATTAACAGCACGCCTGCAATAACATGTAGGTAATGAAATAACGTGATAAAGAAATAGAGCGTGAAAAATGTATTGGTGGTGACGCTAAACCCAGCTTGCCAAAGCAGCTGATATTCGTGATATTTCACCACCATATAAACAACTGCACACAGTATCGATAATACGAGAGTAATTTGGGTCGAACGAACTTGCTGCTGGCGATAGTAATTAATGGCTAATGCCAGCCAAAAACTGCTAAAAATAAGTGCCAAGGTGTTGATTAGGCCAAGTGTAGGATGAAGCTGGGCTTGGCCTTCAACAAAAAGTGGTTGATTGAAAGCACGGGCAACGGCAAAACAAATAAATAAAATGGCAAAAACGGTGAGCTCTGCCAACACAAGAAACCACATGGCGACATCACCCGTGAGCACTCTCACAGGTGATGATTTGATAGTGGCTACTATGCTGTCGTTAGTCATAAAACACTTACTCGAAGTAAATGCTAACCACATCCATGAGCGCATTCACTGTCGCTATATCGTCGGTGAGTGGCTCAGCAAGACAGCAGCGACAAGCTTGCAATGGTGGCATGCCACTGGAGATCATACGGGCGGTATAAATTAATAGTCGTGTCGATGCTACTTCCTCTAGATCGCTGTGTTCAAGTCTACGTAGTGCGGTCGCTAGCTCGACTAAGGTATAAGCTAGCTTCTCATCGATATTACATTCTTTGATAAGAATTTTTTGTTCGACATCAGGTGCGGGATAATCAAAACGCATTGCAACAAAACGCTGTCGAGTACTGGGTTTCATGCCTTTAAGTAGATTTTGATAACCGGGATTATAAGAAACAACTAGCATAAATTCGGGGGCGGCTTGTAACAATTCGCCAGTGCGCTCTAAGGGTAATATGCGACGTTCATCTGCCAAGGGATGAAGGACAACAGTGGTATCTTTGCGCGCTTCAACGACTTCATCAAGGTAACATATACCGCCTTCTCGTACCGCTTTTGTTAGCGGTCCATCTTGCCAGTAGGTGCCATTAGGGCCTATGAGATGGCGACCCACCAAATCGGCAGCAGTTAAATCATCGTGGCAGGCGACAGTATAAAGTGGCTTATTTAATTTCTTTGCCATGTACTCAATAAAACGTGTTTTACCACAGCCCGTTGGGCCTTTGATCAAGACGGGTAGTTGATGAGCGTTAGCATGTTCAAATAATGAGATCTCATTATTCTGTTCTTGATAAAACAGTCCGTTAACGCTCGAAGGTACGTCAATATTAATGTCTTGCATGGTGTGTCATCTAGTAGTATCAGTAATAATTACACTAACGCAATGCACCTACGCCCTCATTGATGATTATCAAGTGTTACTAATCATTGATACTTTTTATCATCTCAACGACTTTCTTCGACTAGTTTCCGTATCAAAGAAGATTCGTGTATTTCCTTGCTTATCAATCAAGTAAATACATACCCGTGACCATTGGAAATGCAGGAATTTTTGGTGTGAGTAAATAGGGTTTAAAACCGCTAAAAAAACTGCAACGTCATTGATTACGGGCATAAATGCGATGAGAAAATAGCTTGGTTTTATCCTGCACTTTGCTAATGCCATCTTTAACTATCTTTTTTGCGAAATTCAGTGTTCTACTTGAATTAAACAAGACAATTGAATAATGGAATATAATCCAATTATTGAGGTGTTAAATAACAAAACGAACAAACAGAAGCTATACAGCTAAGTTTAAACAACAAACCGTGGCATTAGTAACCGAGTAATCAGGTACTTTTCATTCTAAATTCCACTCATTCAAACTCCCTTTTTAATAATTGTTACATTTTCATTTTTGACATTCTATACGCCACACCACATAGTAGCAGCACAAACTACTAACAAATAAAAAATCATGTCATCACACAATCAAATATGCCAACAGCTTGAGCAAATGGGGTTTACCTCATTAGAAGCTGAAATCTATTTAGCGCTGCTCACCAAAGGGAAACAAACTGGTTACGCCATTGCTAAGCATTTACATAAACCGACAGCAAATGTTTATAAAGCGATTGATAGCCTGACTGAAAAAGGGGCAGTTGAATTTACGACAGACAAGAAGAAAAGCTATTTTGCCTGTGATTGGAAACAGTTTCTAAATCGTAAACAACAGCAATTTAACGACACACTATCCAATTTAGAAGATAACCTCAGTCAGCTCGACAACCCAGTAGAAGACGATGAGCAGGTTTATCAGATTGCCCAAGTAGACTTAGTTATTGAGCACAGCATCAAACTCATTAATAACGCACAACACTTATTAATGGTGGAAGCTGAGCCAGATGCCCTGCCGCTATTTAAAGATGCATTAATAGCGGCGGCGGATCGAGGTGTTGAAGTTTGGATTAAGGCCTATGAAGAGATTGAATTAGCAAACATGCACGTAGTGGTACGTCAAAATGGCAATGAAATCTATCAAAGAACCAATGATGTGTCGTTTAAACTCGCTGCTGATGGCAACTCAATGCTCATGGCGGATCTAACCGCTGATTGCAGCGGCGTTATTCAAGCCTATCGCTCACAAAGTGCATTAATGGCCATGAGTATCTATAGCGCACTGCTTTATGAGATCACACTCACCGAGCTCAAGAAAACCATTCCAAACGGCGATATTGAATCAGCGCAAGCGCTTCTTAATAAAAGCGCCCATCTTCATCCTATATCAAGTGAAAACGCAGTTTTTCAACATTATAAAAACAAATATCAAAATAAAAGGGACGTAAAATGAAGTTATTAAAATCATTGATTTGCACAGCTATGTGCTTATCACTGCCAGTATTGGCAACAGACTTTTCAGCTGTCGAAAAGATTATCAATGACACGAAAGCCGCTGCTAAGTTTCCATCAGGCACTTCAATTGCCGTGGTTAAAGATGACAAAATTATTTACCGAGGTAATTTTGGTTATGCTGATATTGCGAAAAAAGAACCTGTTACCTCTGATACCAGCTTTTATATCGCCTCTGTCACAAAGCCCTATTTCGCATTGTCGATGCTGTTAAAAGAGCACGAAGGACAAATCAGCGAATCAACATCGATGGCGACGTTATTTCCAGAGGTGTCATTTCCGAAATTTGATGCCAGTAAAATAACCGTTAAGCATCTTCTTGGTCATACCATGGGCATTGATAATAATCCTTTGGTTATGGCAACGGCCTATACAGGTCTACATGACGCAGATATTCGTAAAAAACTCGTCGCTGCGAGTTATCCCAATGAAAAATCACCGCTTGATTCTTATGATTATTCGAACGTGGGCTATAACATTTTGAGTGTATGGTCAGATCGTGCAGATAAAAAACCATGGCAATCAATGCTACAAGACACCGTACTCAAACCACTTAAGACCAATCGTAGTTCGACGGTAATCAATGATGCCAAAAGAAACAACTGGCAATTAGCAACTCCTAACTCTGTATATAGTGGAATAGATAACCCTCCGTACCTTCGTAAGCAAGATAATACAATGCATTCGGCTGGCGGCATGATTAGCTCTTCACTTGATATGGCCAATTTCATCAAGGTACAGCTAAGTAGCGGTAAGCTCGATGGCAAACAAGTATTTCCAAAGTCAGTAATAGAAAAATCTCAACAACCTATCGCAAAAGTGGGCTCAAACTACCGTGATTTTCAACGTGATAATTACGCGTGGGGTTGGAACATTGGCCCTTACCTAAATGAAAAACTATATCATCACTTTGGTGGTTATTCAGGCATGCACTCTCATCTATCTTTCATGCCGGAACAAGGCATTGGCGTCGTCATATTAAACAATGACGACATGCTGGCATCAAAGCTGACCAACATAGTTGCGAAAGCAATTTATGCGACCTTGCTAAATAAACCAAACGAAGTCGCTAAGGCACAAGTCGCTGCACTTGAGTTACAACAACAAATGCAAAAGTTTCCGGCAAGAATGAAACAACACACAGAGAAAATGGCGGCACGAAAATGGCAACTTACCTTACTCGAATCTGCATATTTAGGTGTCTTTTA
>MPDF01000074.1 GCA_001874365.1 Gammaproteobacteria bacterium MedPE
GTCATATTTACGTCATAAAAAACAAATATTACTGACAACTTTGTGTCTTCTTACTGTCATCTTTGAGGATTAGATTCTTTCGCAGATTAAAACGAACACCTTATTTTCGTCCTCGGAGAAGACAATGCAAATCAAAACTGTCCAAATTAAAAGAATGTTTAAGTTAGGCGCTTTAGCAACTGCACTTGCACTTGCTGGTTGTGGTGGTGATATTAATATCGATACTAAAGGTGAAACAACAACGACACCAACTCCTACACCTGGCCCAAATCCTACACCAACTCAAACTGCACAACAACAAGCATACAGTGGTTTTGCAACACGCAATACTAGCCTGTCAATTGATGGCAAAGAAGTGTGGACTTTAAAAGGCGCACTAGCACCAGCAACGGGTGATTCTACTGTTGGTACAGGAAACACCGGTGGCCAAAATGGCGCAACTATCGTGCTGGGCAATGATGTTGTGTGGGAACTTGATGGAGCGGTTGTTGCTGGTGGCGATAAAGCTGACTCAGTGGTACTTGAAGTTCGCGCTGGAACAAAAATTGTTGGTGGCGGTGACGCATACTTAGTGATTAGTCGTGGTTCACAAATCAATGCTCAAGGTACTAGTGCTAATCCTATCGTATTTACTTCACAAGAAAGTGCGCTTGGCCAAGAAGGCAAAGCAGGACAATGGGGCGGCTTAGTGCTACTAGGTAATGCACCCGTAAATTCTTGTCCAGACCTAACAGCATGTGATGCAGCCTTTGAAGTAGGCAGCCACAATTACGGCGGTAACGACACAGAAGATAGCTCTGGTACATTAAAATATGTCCGCGTTGAGTTTGGTGGCTTTAAAATCAATGACACGCAGGAAATGAACGGTATTAGCTTTGGTGGCGTAGGTTCAGGCACAACTGTTGACCACGTTCAAGTTCATTTAAATAACGATGACGGTTTAGAATTCTGGGGCGGTAACGTATCAGTATCTAACGTTGTGTTAACTGAAAACTTTGACGATAGCTTGGATTGGACGAATGGTTGGCAAGGTAGCGCGCAACACGTTTACATTCGTCAAGCAGATAACGGTTCTAACCGTGGTATCGAAGCTGACAGTAACAGCGATGCTCAAGCAACACCTCAATCTATGCCTGCGATTGCCAATGTAACTATTGAGGTTGCTGATGGCGAAAACAGCGGCGGTGATGACGCTGAAGGTATTTTATTACGTAAGGGCACCGGCGCTCACATCTTTAATACCTTAGTGAAAGGCGGCGTAGATTCTGGCGAGTGTTTAGAAGTTAACGATGACAATACCGTTAACAGTGCTAACGACGGCAACCTAACGATTACCAACAGCCTAATTGATTGTGTCGAACCATTTAAAGATGCAAAAGTTGACGCTGAAGAAGGCCGTACGCTGAGCTTAGATGTCAGCGAATGGTACATGAATCAAGACGGTAACTTAGTGGGCGCATCAGATCTCAATGGTTACATGCCAAACTCAAGTTCAGTGGCACTTACCGGTGGTAATGATGATTTAGCAACGGCTGATGCGCGTTTAAAAGACGCTGATTATATTGGTGCATTTGACGGAACTAACGACTGGACAACGGGTTGGACGACCACGGTTAGCACAACGCCAGCACCAAGCGAACTACCAACGCTGACTTCTTGTCCAGTTGGCACAACATCTGAAACGGTAACAGCGGGTCTTTATAAAGACAGTAACGTAAATCTTGTGTGTAGCATTTCAGGCAATATCACTAGTAATACGACCTTGCTTGCTGGCAAAAACGTGATGTACAAAATTGATGGCGGCGCGGTGATTGTTGGTGGTGACAAAATCAACTCTGCAACCTTGTCAATCCAAGCTGGTACGCAATTGTTTGCCACTGATGAGAGTTACATTGCAGTAAGCCGTGGCTCTAAAATTATGGCGCAAGGCACTGCGGCGAATCCAATTACCATGACATCACAACAAGATGTAATTAACGGCGCAACGGGAAGTCGCGGTCAATGGGGCGGCTTAGTTCTGTTAGGAAACGGTTTAACGAATAAATGTGATGATCACACAGCGTGTGATGTGTCATTTGAAGTGGGCGACCATCAATATGGCGGTAACGATAATACTGATAACAGCGGCCAACTTAGCTATGTTGTTGTGAAGTACGCTGGTTTCAAGGTGAATGACACGCAAGAAATGAACGGTATTTCATTCGCCGCAGTGGGTAGCGGTACGCAAGTTGACCACATTCAAGTGCATGCTAATGGCGATGATGGTGTTGAATTCTGGGGCGGCGCAGTTAACTTAAAATATGTTTATTTAACAGATAACTTTGACGATAGCCTTGATTGGACCAACGGTTGGCAAGGTAAAGCGCAATTCGTTTACATCACGCATGAAGATGGCAGTGCAAACCGTGGCTTTGAAGGCGATAGCCACAAAGGTGACGGTGATACACCAGTCTCTAAGCCTGTCATTTCAAACGTGACTATTCTACCTGGCGTTGATGTTGAGAACGCAAGCGGCGATAAAGGTGAAGGTATCTTACTACGCGTTGCAACCGCAGCGTCATTAAACAATATCTTAGTGCAAGGCCGTAAAGGCGATACGTCAGCGACAGAATCTGGTGAATGTTTAGAGTTAGACGGCACTTATGCTGACTTGGTCACCAATGTAACTGGCGGCGAGTTGACGATTGAAAACTCGGTAATCGACTGTAACGAACCGTTCAAATACAGCTCAGAAAATACTGACACTGCGGATGCCGTTAACGTTGAAACATGGTTTACCGGTCAAACAGGTAACTCTGCACAAGCGGTATCATTAACAAACGGTATGCCAGCAACGACAGATACTATTTTGTTAGGCACTGGTAAAAACATGAGCACTGTCGATAGCTTCTTTACTACTACCAACTTCATTGGCGCATTTGATGGCACTAATGATTGGACTAACGGTTGGGTATTCATCCCTCAGTAATAGCAGCGTGCTAGTCACTTAGGTGGCTAGCTAAAGTTTAAGTCAGAGCCGTGTTTGTAACACGGCTTTGTTGAAGAAAAAATCTTTCATTCGAACCATATAAGAAGTCATTCGAAACAGGACCCTAAGGTATGAAAATCACGCCTAAATTTACACTTAACAAACTTAGCCTTGCCGTCGCGAGTGCAGTGCTTTTTAGTGCTAGCGCAAGCGCGGAGGTTAATACTGTTAATAACAACCAAAAAGAGAAAGATCCTGAATATTTTCCAGTGGAAAGAATTCAAGTTACTGGTCGTTTACGCACCTCAGCTTCGGCCGCCGTTGAAGAGCGCCGTGAACAAATTGCTGTTGGCGATATTTTAGGGCTAGAACAATTATCTCGAACGGGTGACAGCAGTGCGGCCGCCGCGCTTCGCCGTGTTACTGGTTTGACACTTAAAGACGGAAAATTTATTTATGTTCGTGGTTTAGGTGAGCGTTATTCAAGTACCTCGCTAAATGGCGCCATCGTGCCATCACCCGATCCAACCCGAAATGTTGTACCGCTCGATATGTTTCCGGCGTCAATTATTGAATCATTATCGGTGCAAAAAAGTGCATCGGCAGATAGACCAGCCGCCTTTGGTGGTGGTCATGTTGATATTCGCACGTTATCGACACCTGTCGAACCATTCGTAAAAGTATCCCTTGGTACATCATTCAATACTAACGATAGCAACGACGCGTTAGGCTACAATGGCGGCGGCGATGCGTGGAAGGGTAAAGATGACGGGACACGCGCTTTAGCAAGCACTATTGTTAATACTAATAACCAATACGGCGGTATTAGTCCAATTGATATCGTGACTGGCAGCAACGGCGGTGTTGATTTCGCCAGTGCGTCTCAAATTAATCGCGATCTAGCTACCGACTTACACCGTGATATGAATGTGACTAGCGAAAGCACCGATCAGCCCCTTAATGGTAATCTTGCGTTTGGCACAAACTGGGATATTGGTGATGAAGGTCTACTAGGGGTTGTTGCGGCTTTTGCTTATAAAAATGAGCAAAGTAACTATGAGAAAAAAGACATCGAATTAGACGGTGATGCGAACCAAACACAAGTAGAAAACGACAAACGCGTTACGGGCACCGATACAAAAGTTAAGTTCTCAGCCATGTTCAATATGGGCTTTGAGCTTAATGACAATCACAAAATTGAAAGTTTTAGCACCTATTTAAGCGACAGCTCTGACGATGTGTCTGTGGCGATTGAAGAAACGATAGATACCTTAGGCGAGCCTAATGCGCTGCAAGTATATGATATCGATTTTCAGCAACGTACATTGATGAGTAATCAATTAAAAGGTACCCATTACTTTGAAGATTTTTGGGAACTGGAATTGAAATGGCAATACACAGACTCGAAATCATCGCGCAAAGCGCCAAGTGAGTTGTCGTACACTTACAATGTGGTATTGGATGATGCTAACGCTATCACTAGCCGTAATCTAAATACTCAAGACGCGCCAAAATACGTTTACAGTCAACTCGATGATGACTTGGAAAACTTTGGTTTTGATTTAGGATTACCGGTCGCTTTTGACAATACCGTTGTCACCTTTAAAGGCGGCTATCAGTACACCGAGCGTTCACGCACAAGTTATGCGACACGTCTTGGGTTAGATGTTGGTTTGCGTCCAACGGATGCCAATGGCGATATTTTGGCAAAAGAATTCTCTCAAATATTTAGTGACGAGAATATTGCATCTAATGTGTTAGATCTTGAGTTAAAGGATGCATCAACAGATACTGAAGATTATATTGCGGCAGAAAAAAATGACGCCGTGTATGTGTCGGCAGAATTTGACTTTGATGATGAGTTAATTTTCTACGCGGGTATTCGTTATGAAGACTTCCGCCGAGTGACCTTGCCACTTGAGCCAGACGGTAATATTTCTGATGAAGGTGGTCGTTATCAGATTGAAGATTACATTGTACAAGAAGACGGATTCTTCCCATCTCTGTCAATGACTTACAAAGAAGATGACTTGAGCCAATGGCGTGTTGCATTAAGTAAAACCATGGTTCGCCCTGATTTACGTGAAGTATCGCCAGTTCGCTTCCAAGATCCGGTTACTGGTTTTGACTTTTTTGGTAATCCTAATTTAAAAAGCTCGGCGATCTATAACCTAGATACGCGCTGGGAATACTATAGCGAAACTGGTGATAACTATTCTATTGGCGCATTCTATAAAGATATCGACGCGCCGATTGAACCTATTCAGCGAATCAGTGAAGCGGGGCGTCAGCTCAAGTTCTACAATGCAAACTCTGGCTTTATCTATGGTATCGAAGCTGAGGCACTGCAAGGTTTAGCATTCCTAGGCGACGCTAAAAGTGTTTGGCAACAATTCTTTATCGCGGCCAATATTACGTTAAGTGATTCTGAGATTGAAATTGCACAAAGTGGTGAAATTGACCCAACGAATACCAAGCGCCGTATGACGGGACATTCAGAATGGGTGACAAATTTTCAAATCAGTTTTGATTCGAAAGACGAAGCCCATAATGCCACTATCGTTTATAACGTATTTGGCGATCGTATCGCTTACGGTGGCCGTGGTGGTTTAGATGATGTGTATGAGCAGCCATTCCACAGCCTTGATTTTACTTATAAGTATTATCCTGTTGAAGATATGTCAATTTCATTTAAAGCAAAAAATTTATTGGATGAAAAAACGACGTATGATCAGCAAGATATTGAAGTTTACTCAAAAGAGCCCGGTTCGAAATATAGTATTCAGGTGAGTTACAAATTTTAACTATTTAATTAGTTAAATAATCAACAAAAGGTCACTTTGCTCTCCCAAAGTGGCCTTTTTTCGTTTACTCTGCGCATGAGCAATTAAAAATTATAAGTAATAAGAGTTAAGGAAGCATTATGTCTGCAATGAAAAAAGTCGCATTAGGAATAGCCGCTGCATTAATTACGTCAACGGCGGTAATGAGCACCGCTGTTGCCAGTGAAGCACGCTCGGAAAAACATGCAAAACAAGCCACTGAATTACGCCAATCAGTATTCAAACTGTTAGCGAGCAATATTGGCCCAATGGGCGCAATGGCTCGTGGTAAAATGCCAATGGATAAAGCGGTTGTCGAGAAAAACGCAACGCGTATTAATCAGTTATCAATGATGATCACAGATTACATGGCAACAGATACTCGCAAATTTAAAGTGAATACTGAAGCATTAGCGTCTAACTGGACTAAGCCAGAACTACTTGCAGAAAAAGCAAACGCGTTAACTATGGCTTCTGCTAACTTAATGAAAGTGGTTAAGTCTGGTGATGAGAAAGCAATCAAGAAGGCTATCGGCGGTATCGGCCGTACTTGTGGTGGTTGTCACGATGATTTCAAACAAGATTAGTTGCTATTGAAATAATAAAGCCTTATTCAATTGAATAAGGCTTTTTTGTAGGTGGTTGTTAATTATTAATAATACATGTCGACCTCTGGAATGTTGAGGACTACTAACCAATAGACAAAGGCTGCAGATAAGGCTGCAATGATTAACGCCATAATCAAGCGAGAATGTTGGATGGTATTTGAATCGGTTAGATGCGCACCTTGTTTTTTGCCATGGATCATTGGCGCGATTAAATCGTATTTCTTACCCCATTGATAAAACCCAACGGCAAGAATATGCAGAGCAATCGCTGCCAGGATAAAATCAAAAGCATTGTGATGAATCGTGGCCATGATTTTATCGATATCGCCGCCAAGTGCATTGTAATACGGACCACTAGAAAACACGTCATCATCGACAAACAAGCCGCTCACCGCCTGCATTAAAACAAGTGTCAACATTGCAAACACCATCAAGCTCCCTAATGGATTATGACCGACACTCGGCGCAGCGTTTTTAGGCTGACTAAGATAGGCTTTTATCGACGCCAGCGTTGGAAAGAATGTCGCAAACCGAGAATGCAATGTTCCGAAGAATCCCCAGATTAAACGAAAACAAATTAAGCCAAGGGCGATATAGCCAAGTTGCATATGCAAGTCGATATAATCGGTGCCCAGTTCGTTGGTGAGCCAACAGCCCAAAATGGTAGCGACAAATCCCCAATGAAAAAGGCGTAATGGAAGATCCCAGACTAATCGTGATTGCAACCGTGATTTCGACATAGCTTTGCTCTAATTACCTAAATGAATAAACGCCGCATACTATAAACGTACACAATAGCTGAGTAAATCTCAGAATCAATTTGTTACGCTTGTTCATTGCATCATTCGTTGAATTTCGTCAATATATGGCTTTTGCAGTTGGAATCTCTTTTTTGTCAGATCTTAGTAAACTTAACCAATTGAAAACTGGTTTTATTTCTTTGTTTTTTCTCGTTGGATTATTCATGAGCGCTAGTGTTGTTTCTGGTGACGAGTTGGGGCGAGTTAATTTATTACACTTTATTGGCTTGTTTGTGCTGTGGCCGTTTGTATCGTGCCTTCTATTAGTTGTTTCAAGCATTTCCTCTAAAGCGCCATCTATTGACATTATTCCATGGTTGTTGAAGTTGCCGGTAATTTCAACAGCGCAAAGACACACTCTGTTAATACTCAAAAAAGAACAACGATTCTCGCCGTGGTTGATGTTGTGTAGCCAACAATCAGTATTGGCGTTTAGCGTTGGATGTTTAGTATCGTTTTTCTTGGTGTTATTGTTTAGTGATGTCGCCTTTGTTTGGCGTTCAACATTATTGTCAGCGTCTCATATTGAGCCTGTGCTTAACATTATAGCGCTGCCTTGGAGTTGGTTTGATGCTGCTTTGCCTAATATAGCGCTGATTGAAGCGACCCAAGAGAACAGGATGAATGATCAAACTGTTCAAGGCGAATACGGTGCTTGGTGGTTGTTTTTATTCATGGCTCAACTGGTATATTCAATTATTCCGCGGACCATGAGTAGTCTACTGGCGAGTCGTCAGTTTAAAAAGCTACCTAGCCATCATCACGAGCAGCCTATTAAATCCCCCGTTAATCAACAGCCTAAGACGCCGAGTTTAGCTAAGGTGAGTTATGAACGACCATCATTATCTGATTATAATTTATGTTGTTGGTTACAACTGCCAGCGCCATTATTAGGCAAAGTTATTGAGTCACAATTGACAAAACCAAGTCATGTTTATCATGTTGGTTTTCATGGCGAAGACGAGCAAATAGCTGTGTCGGATAATCGCCCACAGTTATTATTAGTCGCGGCATGGGAGCCACCTTTGGGTGAGTTAAAAGATTATTTGGCGAACGGGCAGGGTGTCATTCAATTAATTGACCATAAAGAGGGCGTATTGCAGCCAATTGCTTCTCACTACGTCGATGAATGGCGCCGTTTTTGTTTAACGTTGGACAATTGGACGTTATTTATTGATAAGGATTTGCAATGAGTGAATTAACAGCCGCTAACTCTGAATTGCCTCGTTCCGATATTCCGAGCTTTGCCGTCGTTGGGCATCCAAATAAAGGGAAGTCTTCCGTTGTTTCAACGCTTGCTCGTAATGATCAAATAGCCATTTCGATGCAAAGTGGCACGACCATGGTGTCTGAAACCTTCGATATTAATATTGGCAACGCCCATTATCAGTTGGTTGATACCCCTGGTTTTCAACGCCCTCGAAAAGTATTGGCTTGGTTAAAGGCACATAATCCAACGGCTGATAAACGCCGTGAGTGTGTTATTGCTTTTTTGAATGATGAGAATTGTCAGCAACAATATGTCGATGAAATTGAGCTGTTAAAACCCATTATCGCAGGGGCTGCTATTTTGTATGTGGTTGACGGCTCTCGGCCTTATAGCGCTGAGTATGAAGCGGAAATGGAAATATTACGCTGGACTGGTCAGCCAACAATGGCACTGATTAATCCTATTCTCAATGATGATTATGTCGCTAACTGGCAAGCAGCATTGGGGCAATATTTTAGTGTGGTGCGCGTGTTTGACGCTGTTAAAGCCGATATCGATCAACACATTGAATTACTTCAAGCATTCGCCGCAATTCATCAGCCGTGGCAATCGCAACTTAGCGCGATCATCAACGCCTTTGAGCAAGAAACAAGTCATCAGGTTTTTCAAAGTTGCTTTATTGCTGCGCAGTTATTAGAAGAAATGACGTCTTATCAAACAACGCAAAAGGCATTATCTAAAGCACAGGCACAAACCTTAAAACCGATTCTAGAAAAGCAATTTTATGATTGGATGCGCCGCCGCGAAAAGAATGCTCTTGATGAGATGCAAATGGTTTATCGCCATCATCAATTAGCACGTCAAGATAAAGCACTGGCATTGCCAGATGATTTATTTGATACACAAAAATGGTATGGCTGGGGCTTAAGTAAAAAACAATTAACCAGTGTCGCGGGGATCACAGGTGCCGCTGCCGGTGGTGCCCTTGATTTGGCGGTCGCAGGGCATTCCTTTATGCTTGGGGCCATTGGCGGTGGCGTCGTTGGTTCAACTGCTGCATGGCTTGGCGCAGATAAGTTGGCATCAAGTAAAATTAAAGGATTACCAATGGGCGGTTATGAAGCGCGCTTGGGGCCTATTGGCAGTAAGAACTTCCCATACGTCATTCTTGCTCGATTTATTTATATGTTTAGCCAGTTGAAACAACGAAATCATGCGCAACGTGGTGAGGTAGAGCTTGATGAGATTGGGCTTGAACCGTTGTTAGATAAATTAGATGGCGCTAAGAAAAAGGCGATTTATGTAGCGCTAGATAGACTTAGTAGGCAAAAATCAGTTGATGATTTACCTGATACCCTAGCGCCGTTGTTTCAACTGATTGATTAACCTTTTCTAAATATCAAAATCCAGTAATGGTGGATTCTTTTTAGAATCTGCCAACTCTTTTTCAAGATTTTGGCACATATCCAATGCGGGCATAATACTTTCAGGGGAGCCTATTTGTCGTGCCGGTACGCCAGCTACTGTGGTATGCGGCGCTACTTTTTTCAACACAACACTACCAGCGCCAATTTTTGCACCAGAGCCGATTTCAATATTTCCTAAGATTTTTGCGCCTGCACCAATTAACACACCGGCACGAACTTTAGGATGTCGATCGCCACTTTCTTTACCAGTACCACCTAAGGTTACGCCTTGCAAAATAGAAACATTGTCTTCAATGACGCTCGTTTCACCAACGACAATGCCACAAGCATGATCGAACATCACGCCTTTACCGACGGTTGCCGCAGGGTGAATATCAACATCAAAGGTCTCTGATACGCGGCTTTGCAAAAAGCTGGCTAAGGCTTTACGGTCACGATTCCACAAACAGTGGGCAACGCGATAGGCTTGTAATGCCAAAAATCCTTTCAAATATAGAATCACGTCAGGATAGCTTTCAACCGCAGGATCACGCTCTCGAACGGCTTTGATATCGTAAATGCCATATTCCACTAAGCAGGGCATCTGTTCATAGGCATCGTTAAACAAACGTTCTAATTCGCACGCTGGCATGTAAGTGTCATATAACTTACTAGCGAGTATATTACTCATTGCTGCGGGTAAGGACGCCCTATCGATGATGTGACTACGATAAAGATTAGTGAGTAGAGGTTCGTGGGTTATTGTCATTTGTGCTTCATTGACAATATCTTCCCAGAGTGAAACTGTGGTCATTTGTTATTGCGATATCTAGTTGTAAAGATTAATAATGTGCCATGCCCTCAAGCTCTGAGCAAGGTGTTTTTGTTCATAAGATAGAGCGAAAACACCCATTGCTGGTCAATGGTTAATCGACATTAGCCACTAATAATGGCTGTTGCGCTAAATCAAAGGTTAAACCAGAGAGTGTAACGTTAAACCACTGGCTAAATTGTGCTTGGTTCATGTCATTTGGCGCGTTGTCCAAATATTCGTCCCAGACAGCCAATTCATTGCGCCAAATTTTTAAAAAATTTTGCTCGATTAATGTTGCCGTAAGCGCCGCAACATCACAGTCTTCTTGTGGCTCGTCCAGTAAATAGCAACTAGATTCTGCTGTCATTTCTTCAAGTGTTGGTGCTTCATCAGCGGCAACGTCAACAACCCATTGGTGCATTAATGGTGTTGGTGTGACAATGAGAGATATTCGATTTACAAAGTTCATATTAATAGATTTGACATTAGTAGGTATTGGATGCGTAGTATACCTATAATTGGTATCAGTATTAATAGCATGACAGAAATGGGCGTTAACTTATGAGAATATATCTACTTTGTTTATTATTCTTCTTAACAGGATGTCAAACGACCTCATCAACTCGCCCTTGCAAGTCATTTGAGATACCGAAATACATCGATCAGCAACTTATGGCAGATTTATCGACGCTTGCATCGCCGCAAGCAAATGGACGAAAAACTGGAACACCGGGCCATGAATATAGCTATCAATATATTACTAAGCGTTTCAAGGCTATCGGTTTACAACCTTGGCGCGGAGATTATACGCAGCGGTTTTCACACCCTAAACTAAAAAAGCGCATCGGTGTGAACGTGCTTGGTTTTCTTCAAGGCAAACTCTCTTCTGATAAGTTGATTATTGTCACCGCGCATTATGATCACTTAGGTGGCCGAGGACGAAATGTCTATTGGGGCGCTGATGATAATGCGTCAGGTGTCGCGATGATGATGGCACTTGCTACTCATTTAATACATCATTCTCCTCAGTTTTCTGTCCTATTTGTTGCAACAGACGCAGAAGAAAAAGGCTTATTAGGCAGCGAGCAGTTAATTGCTTCTAACACCATTGATATTAATAAGGTCGTATTTAATATAAACCTAGATATGGTTGCGCGAGCCAAGCGCTTATACTATTTATCCAGTAGACCTAAAAAAGACGTTTTTCATCACCAGATTAAGCAGATAGAGCAGGCTTGTCTTATTAGTCGCCGAACTCACCGCAGTTTTTTAAACACTAAAGTTATTGATTATAAAAAGGCCAGTGACCACTTTTCATTCGCACGGCATGGCGTTGAATATTTGTTTATTGGTGGGGGACAACATGCTGATTATCATGGCGTTGGCGATAACGTAGCACGTATTTCGCCAACTCATTTCAGTAATAGGGTTACTGTGGTTAATCAGCTATATGCACTTGTAGAGCAAAGCATTATGAAGCGGGATAACAGCATTCATTAATCCATAGACTCGTAAACAACACCTTGATTACGACCTTGTTTTTTAGCTTGGTACAAGGCTTTGTCGGCGGCTTCCATCCAAGCTTTATTGTCACCATTTTTCGTTGATATTTGTGCGATACCGAAGCTGATAGTAACTTTGAGCACTGTTTCCTGAAAAGTAAATTCAGTGTCTTCAATCGCTTTACGCAGGCGCTCGACAAAGTGACTGGCATTATCACTGGTTGTGTTATGTAAAATAATTGCAAACTCTTCACCGCCATATCGAGCAACGCTGTCGTTTTCTCGCATGCTTTCTTTAATGATTGCGGCAAGTTGTTGCAAGATAGCATCACCAGCAGGGTGGCCGTAAGTGTCGTTGATTTTCTTGAAATAATCTATATCCAACATGACCAGTGAGCTAACTGTTTGCTGCATTTTATAACGCTTGTTGGCTAGTTCAACATTGACGGCTAGACCATTGCGGTTATCTATTTGTGTCAATGGATCTGTCTTTGTTAATTTCTCAAGCTGACTATTGGCTTTTTGCAACTCTATTCTGTTTGCGGCAATGTCTGTGACATCGTAAATAATTAAGCAAATTTGATCGATGCTCCCCGTCAAAGAAGGCAGTGGTAAAATCGTCACGTTTTGATACATGTGTTCCACCGTGCCAGTAATTGGACGGTAGTTTTTAAATGGAAATATGTACGGTTTTTGTTCCCAAGTAATAAACGATTGGTTTTGGATAGTTTTTACGGCTTCTACCTTGCGCATAAACCAACTTTTATCTAGATCTTGGAAAATATCAAAGATATTTTTTCCTTTGGCATCCGCAGCATGAATATTACTGTGATGATACATAAAGCCATTCCATGACTCGATGACATAGTCATTATCTAAAACGACTAGTCCTGCATCGATGCTATTTATCATCGATACCATCCAATGGAATTCTTTAAAATCTATCTGGTTCATGCTCTTTGCTCATCTAACAGGTAAATTAATTTGTTATTTAAGATTGGTAACGAGTCTTGGGTAATCAAAATAATTAAATCACATTCAATATTATAATCTTCGATGACATAGTTAATTTCTATCGCAACGATTTCTTGCCAATTTCGAGTATTGGAATTAATGAGCTCATCAATATTACGGTGTAATCCCAGCAATTCAGGGTGGGATTGGCTAAACGAGAGATCAAGTTGGTCGGAGAAGCCTTTTAAAAATGCGCCAATCAACAAGTTGGATAATTCGACCAACATTTCACGTTCAACAGCCTCAGTGACTTCTCCGTCGTGATTCATTAACTTAGCAAGTTCTTTATAACAAGAGTCGTAAAATAAGATTAATGCTTCACCCGCAATACCTGATCCAACATAGCCTTGACAAACAGCTGATATAGAATCAACTTCGTCGGTCGCTTTTAACATCATATGAAGTTCACTGGATGCTAATGCGTTCACTTTTGGAATCGGCAATCTTACTTTGACGTCTAAAACACGCGCTAAGAGATCTGCTGCGCGTCCCATCGCAACATTTGAAACTTCTTGGTAGGGATCTAAATTGATGCCACTTTCGCTAACATTATGTTTGTCTTCTTCGTTTTTTGCACTTTGTAATTCAGACTCATTGTCTTGAATTATTTGCGCAGCAAGACAGTCTTCTGGACGCATGATGCCGTAATTTGAAAGTAACTCGCGTACTTTTTCTTTATCAGTCGGCTTTTTAATAAAATCTAATGCACCAAGTGCTTTTACGCGAGCGTGAGCGCATGGCTGAATATCACCCGAGACTACGATAGTTAAGGTGGGCAAATCTTCTTTTTGAATTGCCTCTAAGGTGCCATAACCATCAAGCACAGGCATATTCAAATCTAAAAATAGTACATCACCCAAGCCAGCCTTGATTGCTTCAATGGCTTGTTCGCCATTTTCTGCGTAGGAAATACTGACATCCCAGTTATCAGGTAATGCTCTAGTCATTTGTTTTCGAGCAAAACTCGAATCGTCACAAATTAGTACAGGTATTGTCATTAGTTTGTCAGTCTTTTCGTTTAACGATGAAATACACCCTTATGATTAACATATCGAAAATCATAAGAGTTTCAAGGGTTATTTGTTGGCCGGTTGTTTATTTTCTGATTAGATTATTCAGAAAACTAACCAATTACCAACTTGTACGCTTCTTCTTTTTAGAGGCCAATGAACAAGTTACAACACCAATGAAAAAGCTCACTAAAACAAGGATACCACCACGAGTAAACCATTGGATTTTAATTTCTTCATCTTCACCTTGAAGTTGGCTTTGGGCAGAAGAGACATCACTCTTGGCCTGCGCAAGTTCACCCGTTAAGCTGTCTATTTGTTGCTGTAATGACTGAACTTTTTCTTTAACTGTGTTTGTTTCGCGTGATAAGTCATTATTTGACGCTTGTTGCGAAGTTAGTTGTGCTTCAAGTGCGTCATAGCGATGCTTTAAACTTTCTTGAGTTGACACAAATTCTGACATTATCCAGCCTTCACGACCTTTATCATCAACTACTTTGGTATATTTCTTGTCTTCCGATTGTTCGATAATTGTTATGGTAGAACCAGCATTAATACTCCCGATGATTCGGAATTTAGCACTTGGTCCTGTGTGTAGATAGGTATAGACACTGTCTGACACAAACGCTGATTGTGCGAAGGAGAAAGTTGAGAAAACAGCGAAAGTGCTGACCAGAAAAAATCGGTTAAAAAGTGACATAGACAATCTCAGATTTATATTAACATTTAAAGCGTTATCCTAGTGTTTTGTATCATTATGTGCAACCCAAAATTGGGCCCAAAAGGCCTGTTTTCATGGATTAATATGTATATTTGAAAAGAAAATAAGACGTCGCAAAAATATTGTGAGTTGAAATGTCTCAATGTCTTTGTAAGAGATCTCTCACAAACATGTAGGCAGCGACTTAAAAAAGTTCCATCTATTTTCGTTGTTAATTGTTAAGTTTATGATATAAAAGGTTTTAATGGTTAATTTTTTATGTGGCAAAAAAAT
>MPDF01000075.1 GCA_001874365.1 Gammaproteobacteria bacterium MedPE
CTTTATACAGTTTTAAAGTATCTTGTTCGCCACATTTAGGACATTTAGCCCCCGCAATAAAGCGTTTTTTACGTTGTATCGACATAATAAAATTCTCATTCTTACAATGGCGGCTACTTTAGCACAACATGCTATCGATTAGGACGCGATTGCGCTATCATCCGCGTAATTTATTTTTCAGATGTTGTGTCATGATTGTCATTAAAGATTTGCAATTGCTTCGCGGTGGAAAGGAGCTATTAAAAAGCGCTAACGCCACTATTTATCCTGGTGCCAAAGTTGGTTTAGTCGGTGCAAACGGCTGTGGTAAGTCGAGTTTATTTGCCTTGATGCGCGGTGTTATTCATCAAGATCAAGGTGATTTCTCATTTCCGAGCCAATGGCAAATGGCATGGGTAAAGCAAGAGACCCCTTCAATGGAGAGTAGTGCTTTAGATTATTGTATTGATGGCGATGTGCAATATCGTGAATTCGAGGCACGCTTAACTACGGCAGAACACAGTGACAATGGTCAAGAAATTGCTGAGATGCACGCCGCTATCGATAACATTAATGGTTACAGTATCGCTGCTCGCGCCGGTGAATTGCTACACGGATTAGGTTTTAGCGACAATCAGTTATCACTACCTGTTTCCAGTTTTTCTGGGGGTTGGCGCATGCGTTTAAATCTCGCTCAAGCATTACTGTGCCGTTCAGATTTACTGTTACTTGATGAACCAACCAATCACCTCGATTTAGACACCGTGTTATGGCTTGAGAAATGGTTACAAAGCTACCAAGGTACACTGGTCTTAATATCTCATGACCGAGATTTTCTTGATAACGTCGTTAATCAAATTGTGCATGTTGAGCAGCAAACCACCTTTAGTTACAGCGGTAATTACAGCGCTTTCGAGCGCTTGCGTAGCGAGAAATTAGCACTACAACAAAGCATGCATGAAAAACAAGTGAAAGAAAAAGCCCACATGCAGGCTTTTGTTGACCGTTTTCGTTACAAAGCGAGTAAAGCAAAACAAGCGCAAAGTCGCTTAAAAGCATTAGAGAAGTTAGAAGAAATTGGCCCAGCACATGTGGATAGTCAATTTAGTTTCCAATTTTTCAAGCCAGATCAACTGCCATCGCCCCTTATCCAAATGGAAAAGTTATCGGCAGGCTATGGCGATGTACAAATTCTAAAATCAATCAAACTCAACCTAGTCCCTGGTTCTCGTATTGGTTTATTAGGTCGCAATGGCGCTGGTAAATCAACACTTATCAAACTACTGGCGGGTGAGATAGAACAGCAATCAGGCAAGATAGTTCAAGCGGGTGATTTAAAGATTGGTTATTTTGCCCAGCATCAATTGGATTCGCTGCGCAAACAAGATACAGCGCTAGAACATATGGTGCGTTTAGCGCCCGATAAGTCAGAGCAAGAGCTTCGTAACTACCTAGGAAGTTTTGGCTTCATTGGCGATATGGCTATCACGCCAATTGCGCCGTTTTCGGGTGGCGAAAAAGCCCGCCTAGCCCTAGCCATTTTGACGTGGCAACGCCCCAATCTCTTACTACTTGATGAACCAACCAATCACCTTGATTTAGAAATGCGTTTAGCGTTGACCCTGTCACTGCAAAACTTCACTGGTGCCATGGTTATTGTATCTCATGATCGTCACTTATTACGTGCGACTACCGATGATTTTTACTTAGTTGATAATCAAAAAGTTCTTCCGTTTGATGGTGATTTAGAAGATTATCACGCATGGCTCAGTGAGCAGCAAAAAGAACAAAAAGCCGCTGATAAATTGGCAATATCATCGCAAAAATCCACCAGCGTAAAAGCAACACCTAAAGTTGATAAAAAAGAATTAAAACGCTTACAGGCACAGTTTAGAGCAACATTGGCTCCCATTAAAAAGCAATTTGATAACGTCGAAAAGCAAATGGAAAAAAGCCAACAAGAATTGAGTGACATCGAAACACAGCTTAGTGATACTGATTTATACCTTGCGGAAAATAAATCAAAACTAGCACCGCTATTACAACGTCAAGGTGAGCTTCGTTCATCGTTAGAAGACATTGAAATGGAATGGTTTGAACTACAAGAGCAACTGGAAGAGAAACAAACTGCTTTTGATAAGAGTTTGGAAGGCTAACGCATGGATATGAATATCGAAACGGCAGACAAAATTAAATTAGACAGTGAAGCGTTATGGCAATATAGCCTTGGCGCTTACGATCACGTAAAAGATCTCGCACTAAAACTGCAAGATGATTACGGTTTAAACGTCAATTTGCTACTACTGTCAGGCTATGCGCAAACACTAGGTTGTGCCATCGATGAATTTGATATGCAAAACCTCGTGACACGAACTAAACAGTGGCAAACGTCAATCACACAACCTTATCGAGAATTGCGCCGTGAGCTCAAATCGACGATTACATCACAGCAATATCAGGCGATGTTAACAGTTGAGTTAGCGTTAGAGCGAGAAGAACAGTGGCGATTAACTCAGTGCTTACCAGAATTGCCACCACACAATGTGGAAGCACAAGCGAATATCCTAACCTGCTTAATTGCGTCGAATGTACCGCTTGAATTACTCTCCCAAGACGATTTAACAATGCTGTACACAATAGGTCAACGAGTTGAGCATTAACATGACCGAACCTTCAACGTTTTCATTAGTAATTTTGGCGGCAGGTCTAGGCTCGCGCTTTGGTGGTAATAAACCCCTTGCAGGTTTTGGTGAACACAATATTACCCTATTAGAGCTTAATATATTTAATGCTTATCAAGCGGGTTGTCGTCACGTCGTACTCATTATCGCCCCCAATGCGCAATCCCTTTTTGAACAACATTTTTCGAATAAACTACCCGATGACTTAACTATTGACTATGCACAGCAACATCCCGATGATTTACCAAATAATCAAAAGCTTCCAGAGCGAAAAAAACCGTTAGGAACCGCTCATGCCCTGTGGAGCTGTCGCCATCTAGTTAACAATGGATTCGTCGTTACTAATGGCGATGACTACTATGGCGCTAGTGCGTTTATTGCCGCTAAACAGCACTTTTCTCAAGTGCCAGAGCAATGGGCGATCGTGGCCTATGACGTCGAAAAAACGTTGTCAAATTTTGGCGGCGTGAATCGAGGATTGTGTCAATTAGATAGTGCTCACTTACTGACTTCAATGACAGAATGCTACGACATTGCGCAGCACTCAAATGCTATTCAAGGTCAAATCGATGACAACACAATCATCTTAAAATCGTCACAGTTGGTTTCAATGAATTTTTGGTGCTTAACGCCTGCAATTTTTGATTCATTAACTCAATTCATCACACAGTTTATTGACACCGCAACAGATAATGATGAATGCCAGCTTCCTGATGTCATCGAGCAAGCACTGAAACAGCAAAAAATTGCCGTATATCGCAGTGATTCACAATGGTTTGGATTAACTTATGCAGCCGATAAACAGTGGGTTGCTGATCAACTAGATAATTTACCAACACATGAGGCAGCATTTTATCAACAGCTCATTAACGAGTTTAAATTGATTTAACCCAACAATTATTTAAGTATCCGATTGTAAGGCTGGTATTCGAACAGCTATTTATTTGCTATATTTACACCATGTTAAAGAGAGTTTTTATAGCTATAGATATTCATGTATAAACCCAGTCAGTTTAAACCCGCGTGGTGGGCTAGAAATCCGCATGTGCAAACCATATTTGCCGATCTTCTTACTAGCCGAAAAAAACCTGTTGGCACTCCTGAACGTTTAGAATTAGATGATGGAGATTTTGTTGATCTCGTATGGACTCAAAGACTCGAACAGCAATATACCGGTCCGCTACTTGTACTTTTTCATGGTCTCGAAGGCTCTATAAAATCCCACTATGCTTATCGTTTGTTAAAGTCGTTAAAAGATCATAATTGGCCTGGTGTGATGATGCATTTTCGTGGCTGCTCTGGTGAACCTAATCGCCTTCCTCGTGCTTATCACTCTGGTGAAACAGACGATCCGAGATACTTTATCGAATACTTAACCAAGCAATTTCCTAACGCAAAACTATTTGCCGCAGGCTACAGTCTTGGCGGGAATATGCTACTAAAATATCTTGGTAAATATAAAGAGAATTCATTATTGTGTGGAGCGGCAGCTATTTCCCCGCCATTAGATTTATCAGCGTGTGAAGTGCGGTTAAAAACGGGATTCTCTCGTGTTTATCAACATCATCTTTTATCACGAATGAAGCGTAATTTACGCAAGAAAGTTGACATGATGCCTGAGCTTATTTCAAAGCTTAGAATGGCTGATGGCGTTGACGGTATTTCCACATTTAAAACCTTTGACGAACAAGTTACTGCACCTCTGCACGGGTTTAAAAGTGCTGACGATTATTATAAAAAATGTAGTGCAATGCAGTTTCTCAATAATATCACCGTGCCAAGCTTGATATTGCACGCTAAAGACGATCCATTTATGACCCACGCAGTGATCCCTGAGCCACACCAATTATCGACACAGATCGAATACGAACTAACCAATAAAGGTGGCCATGTTGGCTTCATTGGTGGGAAGTTTCCTTGGCGTCCACACTTTTATGTCGAAAACCGCATTGCAGAGTTTTTTAAGAAGATATATCAAGCATGATAATTCCTGTCGATTCAATACCGCCTGAAACACTAGATAACATTATTAAAGAGCATGTGTTGCGTGAAGGCACCGACTACGGCGAGCACGAAGTACCGCTAGAAACACAAATGCAGCAGCTAAAGCAACAGCTTGTTCGTCAAGAAATCGTATTAGTTTATTCAGAAATTCACGAATCAGTTAACCTTTTACCAAAAGCTCAGTTTGATGCTCAAAAGTAACGTCAGCGATTGACCTGACACTTTTTTATTGGTTAACTGTGCGACCGACTTTAACATTTAGGTAACAACCATGTCTGAGCTACATCCGATCATCGCCATTACCGGCTCATCTGGTGCAGGTACGTCTACGTCTACCACAGCATTTAAGCACATTTTTAGAAAGCTTGATGTTAATGTTGCCTACACCGAAGGTGATAGTTTTCACCGTTATACGCGCCCAGAAATGGACTTGGCGATTCGAAAATGCAAAGAAGAGAATAAAAGTCTTTCTTACTTTGGTCCTGAAGCTAATGATTTTGCACTGCTAGAATCTTTTTTTAAAACCTATGGTGAAACTGGCCAAGGTGAAATTCGTCGCTACTTACATACTTTTGACGAAGCTGTTCCTTACAATCAAATGCCTGGGACATTTACGCCATTTCAGGCCTTAGCCGATGATAGTGATGTATTGTTCTATGAAGGTCTTCATGGCGGCGCAGTAACCGACGAACATGATGTAGCTAAGCATGTTGATTTACTCATCGGCATGGTGCCAATTGTCAATTTAGAGTGGATTCAAAAAATCATTCGCGATACGCATGATCGCGGCCATAGCCGAGAAAAAGTGATGGACTCAATTGTCCGTAGCATGGACGATTACATTAATCACATCACGCCACAATTTTCTCGCACACACATCAACTTTCAGCGGGTTCCAACGGTAGATACCTCAAATCCGTTTAGCGCAAAAGATATTCCAAGTTTGGATGAGAGTTTTGTTGTGATTCGTTTCCGTGGTGTTGAATCGACTGACTTTCCGTATTATCTACAAATGATTGAAGGCTCTTTTATGTCACGAATCAACACACTAGTCGTGCCGGGAGGTAAGATGAAACTTGCGATGGAGTTGATATTAACCCCAGTCATTCGTCGCCTAGTTGAACGTAAAAAGCTCGCTAAGCAACGACAAGAACTGCAAGATTAAGCTGGTTCGCTATACAGCGTGACATAATGTGCGGCCACTTGATGAAATACATCGTTACCTAATAATTCATGTAAGTGCCGACACGCGTAACACAGCTCAATTAAATGTTCGTTATGACTACCACAACAAAACTCAACGATTGTTGGCCATGGTAAAAGTTCGGGCTTTTCAACGTTAGTCATCGCCGGGCTACCAGCACTCAAATAGGCGACAACAATTGCCTGCCATAAATACCGCAACCCTAATGATTGATCCGCGATATATTTCGCTAATTGATTAAACGAATAACATGCTGTCACACTGTGCAGCATAGTAAAATCCCCACTCATTTTATAGATGGTGGCTGCAGCATTGGCAATGGAGTGAAAATCAATAACTTCTGGTTGATGCGGTGTCGTTCGGTAACCTATTAACGTGGTAACACTCGTCATACGATCGGTAATATTACCCGCACTAAATCGTATATTACCAATACATTTACTAACATTTCTCAATAAATTTGTCGGACGTTTTAAAACGCTCTCGCCTAAGGCACCTAAAGGCAAATGAAGTACTTCCCACAAGGCTAGCGAGACAGCAATATCATTTTTATTACGCTGATTCACTGCATAGGCTAATCGGTTTATCGCATAAAAATTTCCGGCACCGATGCCAGTTAATAATTCAGGAAGGCGGGCTTTTAACGTCGCTTCGATTCCATCGTCTTCTAATTGCGCCAAAATAATCTCGGTTCGCTGATCAATAGCGGCAAACTCATCGGCATCATCTTGAACCTTAGGTCGCGCACTAGGGATGCGATCAAGGCGCTCACAATAATATTCTCTAAAGGCTTCTAACTGTTCAGTCGAAGCGCCAAAGCGTTCTAGTGCGACAATGGACATCGGAAGATGATTGAACAAACGGTGATTATACGTAACGGCATATTCTTGGAAAGTATTAGCGATACTGCTGTAATACGACTGGCTCATAAAAATCCTTAGTGATGAACCTATACAAAGTATTCATCTTAAATTAACAACATAGCGTTAATTTTAGTTGAGGATTTTATTTATGAAGGTTGAAAAAACTTTAACAATCAGTACTTAAGTATTACAAACAGAGCAAGAATTACTTTGGGAGAGTTTCATTTCACGAAAACTCATCGTGGAAAAGTCACCAATAAGCAAACGTCCAACTAAGGAATCGCCAATTCCAATTATCACCTTAATGGCTTCACATGCTTGAATAGCACCAATAATGCCAACACTTGGCGCAAGAACGCCTGCATCTAAACAAGACAATTGCTGCTCACCAAAGAGTTGGCTAAAGCAGTGATAACATGGAGAATTATCTCGATAATCAAACACGGTTACCATTCCCTCTAAACGAATAGCAGCCGCAGAAATAAGCGGTGTTTGATGAGAAAAACATGATGTATTAAGTTGCTGGCGAATATCTAAATTGTCAGTGCAATCAACGATAACATCGTGATTTAAACACAACGATTCAAGTTCATTAGCATCTAGCTTCTTTGGCACTGCATTGATAGTAATTTCTGGATTATTTAATCGTAGAAGTTGCGCTGCTGACTGGGCTTTATTAACACCAATATCAACCGTTTGATGGAGAACTTGCCGTTGTAAATTCGACAATTCAACCTCGTCAAAATCAACCAAGGTTAAAGTCCCTACGCCACTAGCCGCAAGATATTGCGCCGCAGCACACCCCAAACCACCAACACCAACGACTGCAACACGCGCTAGCTGTAGCTTTTCTTGCCCGTCGAAATCAACGCTCGGCAAACTAATTTGCCTCGCGTAACGGCGCTCTTGATCGGGGCTTAATATATCTTTAGTCATATCACTAGGCCAAATTCGCTGCAAATAACTCAATCAACACTGCTTCACCAGCCTCAACGTTGCCTTGCTCTTGCGGTAAAACGATATAACAGTTTGCAGCACACATACTGCCAACCATACCTGAACCTTGGCTCCCCGTACTAATGACGCTTAATTCACCTGAATCATTTGTTGATGCAAAACCGCGTTGGAATTCAAGTCTGCCAGCTTTCTTTTTAAGCGGTGATGACACAATAGCCGTTTGCAATAGTGAGGTTGAGCTTACTTCCCCAGCAAGTTTTTGCAATACAGGTTTAGCCACTTTATCGAATGTAACCATCGCTGATACAGGATTGCCTGGCAACCCTAAAAAGACACTGTCACTAAGATAACCAAACGCTAGAGGTTTTCCCGGCTTGACTGCTATTCGCCAAAATTCAATATTACCTAGTTTTTCCAGCACTTCCTTCGTGTAATCAGCATCGCCGACTGATACACCACCACTTGTAATAACCACATCAGCTTCATTATTGGCGCGCGTAAAAGCCGCTTCGATTTTCTTTGGGCAATCAGCAATAATGCCATAATCTTTAACAAGGTAATTAAGCTTCGCTAGCTGAGCGATCAACGAATATCTATTGCTGTCATAGATTTGTCCCTGCTCAATCGGTTGTCCTAACTCCACCAGCTCATCGCCAGTTGAAAAAATAGCGACAGTTAACGGCGTAAATACGTCAATTGACTTACAGCCCAATGATGCGAGTAATGCAATATGGCGGGGACTGATTACACATCCCTTTTCAAGTACTAACTCACCTTGTTCATATTCATGGCCACACGCCCTAACACACTGTCCTTGAGAAACAGTCGCCTGAAACCTCACTTCTTCACCGTCAGTCTCGACCTGCTCTTGCATGATCACACTGTCACATCCCGCGGGTAACACTGCCCCTGTCATGATACGAATACATTGGCCTTGTTTAACCTCACCAATAAAGGGATGCCCAGCCAAAGATTGCCCTGTCACAGTTAGTGACTGATAACTCGATAAATCAGCCGCTTTAAAAGCATAACCGTCCATTGCAGATTGTGAAAACGGCGGTACATTCATTGGCGAATAAATGTCACTAGCTAACACTCGTCCTAACGAATCTTTTAATAACATCGACTCAACTTGAGGCGATGACACAACACTACTCAGCGCTTCTTGCAGCGCAATTTCATAAGACAACATTGGGTGTTCGGCATTAGATATGTCGCAGTAACTCATAATAAAATTATTTAACAATGAATAATGCCTTCAATGCTACCACAGACCATCATCAGGGCGTGTCCAAATTAACAAATTATTGAATGACGAATTTATAACGACGAAATACTGTTCAGCATAGTTATGGACAGGGACCGCTAGCCGAAGATATTGATTACCAATATCGTGTATTAGGCTTACCGAAGAGCTGGATGGTAGTGAACAAAGACTATCGCCAGTTCAATTTACTAGTGAACTGGCATTTTCTCTGAAAAAGTATACCTACTGAAACTCAATTAATTCTTTTTTAAAGTCGATAACTTGGTTAACTAAAATGCCTTCGGAATTCACGTCTGACACATGCGTAACGTCAGTAGTGTATTGACTCAACACCTCAAACTGATTTGCCTCGATGTCAAAACGCCATAACTGACGCGCTTCATTAAGTCCATAAATCTTGCCGTCAAACACGCGAAGGTTTTGTTTAAATACTTGTCCATCAAGTGGCGCTAAGTGTTTATCTAATTGACCACGCAACCATACTTCACCACTGTTGTAAGACACAACAAAATCAATCGAGTTGATAGCCTGCGCCCAATTCACATCATCGATAACAAGCGCAATAATCTCGCTTTCCCCATCAGGCAGTAAACGTAAACGATATAACTGTGAACTGTTATTTTTCACAGCACTTACAATGAGGGTATTTTCAGTCTCCCACGCCATAACAAATTCAATGGCTAAGGAAGTCTCATAACGTTGTTCTTTGCCATCGAGTGACAATACCGACACTTGATCATTAACAACTGCAGCAACACTTGCACCATCAGGTGACCAACTAAATGAATCATTTGCATACCCATGATCAATCATCGACAATTGCGTGATCTTGTCACCATCAACTTGCCATAATTGACGCGTGCCAGAGCGCATTGACATAAAGGTAATAATATCGCCATTTGGTTGACGCCTTGCCCCTGAATCAATAGCATTTGAACGCGCTATCACGCGGCCTGCCGCCATTGACAAATTGTTCCACGACAGTGCAACACTGTCTTTATCTCCTGCTAATTGACTTGCCACAATACGGCGTCCATCCGGGTGGTAATTACCATCAAATAGATGACGATGCCCCAAGGTATTAATCTGCTCCAATCGCCCGTCAAATGATAATTTAAATAAACCAAGTGCAGTATCTGTTACCAAGTATTCTCCATCTGGGTGAAAATGAATATTGTAAAATTCATAACTTGAGTCTTGTGGACGACGCACAACGGGATGACTCGACAATACGTCACCAGCTAAATCGATGACATCAATATAATGATTATTAGAATCATCCCTGCTTGTTATTGCGATTAAATTAGAAACAAAAGAATAGTCATAGCTGTATAGGTAGCGTTTGTTATCACTGTACAAATCGTGCAATTGATTATCTCTAGGATCAAAAACTACCAACTTGTTGGTATGAGGTGCCGTTTCACGCAACATAGCGATTTTTCCATGAGGTAAATAACGGGCAACAGCATTGCGTTGCTCATCACAATCTAGCCGCGTGACAACCGATTGCGGCTGTGCCAATGCACTTGAGAAATCTAAGGTATTAATGCGCCAACAAGCCGGTGCTGCACTCGGGCGTTTACAACTTCCTTTCTCTGAAAATGTTAATTGAGTGCCGTCTTGTGACCAACTATGACTCCCAAATATTCCCGGCTCTTTAGTTAATCTAAATTCCTGTTGAGTCGTGAGATCTTTCGCCCAAATATGATGTTCACACGTTGCTTGAAATCGGTGAAAAACCAAATATTTTCCGTCTGGCGAATAACGGGCTTTAGTTTCTTTTTCATCACTGGCGGTCAAGGGGTTGACCTGCGTAAACACATGCTTTTCTGGTGTACTAAATTTCCACCAAGCAACTATGCCGACCAATACAATCATCGGCATTAGTAGCCACAAATTATTAACCTGACGTGTTGGTGTTTGTGTTGGCGGCGAAGAAACAACTGGCGCAGGCTCGGCAGCAACCGTTACCTTCTGTTCATCCCAACTGACCGCGGCTTCTAAGCTGTAACCTTGCTTAGCGTGCGTTTTTATAAAAGCTTGATGCTTACTGTCATCGCCAAAGGCCTTTCTTAGCTGCGCAATACATCGTTGTAGAGTATTCGGAGTGACTACAGTGTCAGGCCACACAGCATCCATTAACGCATCGTGGCTAACAACCTCGCCTGCGTGTTGTGCCAAAATCGTGAGCACAGCTAACGCTTTTGGCGCAAGAGGAGTTTGTTGCTGCTGATGACTAATTTGATTTCGTTTAATATCAATAAAATAGTTATTGACCCAAAACTGCTGTGACATGTTTAAAAACATCCTGACTTATTACTGTACTCATACTACCTATAAATTATTAATTTTTAACCCTTTCATGGAAAAATCAGCCAAAAGTCAGCTTTTTTTCATGTAATTTCTAGGGTGTTTCTTATTCTAGTGAGCAAACAACATCAAATAACTAGGATTATTCATGATAAATAAACTTGCCACCTTTATCGCAATCACAGGCTTGCTAATTGTTGCTCCAATTACCAAGGCAAACGATAGGCCTGAACACGCCATTACCATCACAAAAATCAATGATCAGGTTTATGTGCTAAAGCCAGTACGAGGCATGGGTTCAAATGTCGGCGTTGTTGTCGCAGAAGATGGGTTATTACTTATCGATGCGATGAACATTCAACCTGGCGTGGATAAATTTCTAGCGAAAACGCTAAAGAAAATAAGCGATAAGCCAGTAAAGTTCGTCATCAACACTCACTCTCATCGAGATCACACAGGTGCCAATAAATATTTTTCAGATAAGGGCGCAACCATAATTTCTCAAGAAAACATAAAGTTTGCTAAATTCGACGGCCCGAACCCACTTCTCTACCCAAACCAGTGGCTCGTTAATAAAAAACTAACCATGACATTTGGCTCAGAACCCATCATCGCGCATGCCGCAATATCACATACATACAATGATTTAATCGTCTACCTTCCAAAGTCTAACCTTGTCTTTATGGGCGATAATATGGGAACAAACTGGGGTCCCAATAATTCAGAACAATCACCGATTGTGCTCAATAAAATCCTTAGTAACCTAAGACAAGACGCCAAAGTTGTACCTGGGCACGGCTACATCACGACAAAAAAACACTTAAACCAATACTCTGCTAATACGACTAAATGGTTTAGCGTCATCAATCAGTTCAATAAAAAACAACTGACTCCAACTCAAATAACCAAGGAGCCGAAGTTCATTCAATTAGTTGAATTCTTTACGGGAAACATCGACAGAGCATTTGGTGAAGACCTTAAACATACCAAGCGTAGAATCGAAAGAACAATTGACCAGTTTCCTCACAAAACCTATGACACAAAAAACTATAAAAACTACTTAGGTAAGCACTCACTGACCAACGGTGAAGTTATTGAGATTATCGCTCGCGACAACTTTCTCTATGCGCGCATAGACGGTGATTTCATTGCCGAGTTGAGCCCAACGTCAGCGACAAGATTTGACTTTTTAGGATGGGAAAATAACGAGCACATACGCTTTGTTCTCAATAATGACAACACAGTAAACCATGTAAAACTTCATAAACCTGAACCGAAGGAATAATCATGATTAGAATACTTGCTTTACTATTGATGGCGTTTTCAAGCTTTATCGCTCAAAGTCAAACAATAGAAACACTGAGTCAACAACAGCTGATTCAGCGTGTCGAACAAATAAATGAATTACAAAATAATGTCTTAATGAAAGGCTCTACCACCAAGGACGCCGATACATTGTTTGCGCAATATACTGATGACTTTACCTATGTACACGAAGTCTATGGTGGAACTTATAGCAGAAAAGGACTATTTAAAAACACGATAAAATATCTTAAAGAAGGAAGTTACCAACGGACGACACCACGCTATAAAATAGTACAAACCATGACAGGGCTTAATGCTATTTCAGTACTAAGAAAACAGGAAAACGGGGCAATTCATCTTAGTGTATTTGAATTTCGCGGTGACAAAGTGAGCAAAATTATTGAGTACTGGCGTTAAATACCCCTTATATCATTGAGGCTTCGCTTGTTGAAATTCGCTGATAACTTTGGATTAGTTAATTGACGATAGCTGGCGAAGCACCTTTGCTTAATGCAATGTATGCATCATTGGTATGTAAATCAGATGACGGTTAAATCTATTCGTCCACTTAAAAACAATCACACACTTGGTATTAGCTCAGTTGTCACCCAGAGATAACTCCGTACCCATGACAAAAATATTATTTGTAATGTAGTAACTCACTATCATCAATAATCGCTCAATTTTCATTGCGCATTGATAACCTAATAAAACAAAAAACCCGCTAACCAAAGGCTGCGGGTTTTATCATCCGTGTTATTTAGCGCGTGGCCAAATTAACCGACATTAGTACTTTCAAAGATTTTATCAGCAGATGCCGCAACAAAACCTGTGTACTCTTCGCCGTTAGCCATGTTGAAACGCTCAGCGAACTCGTAGAAACACGAAGGAATTTCTAACTCACCATCGCTAAATGTTGCCACAGCCGTGTCAGCCATCGTTGAAGATTGCTTTAACAATACTTCTTTGCTGCCTTTGATTTCGCCGCCAGATACATTTAGACGGTAATCAGCTGCTTTAAGCGCTTCGTTTACTGATTCTAAATCAGTGTAACCAGATAACTTGTTTACATGCACTGTGAAGTGGTTAGCACGGTAACCCCAAGCAGCAGTCCAACCAGCGTACTCGCTTTCAGCAATTAGCGTTTGGTAATCAGCTTTGCTTACTTGCCAAGGCGCGCCGTTGTATACGAATTCTGGTGCAGTCGTTACAGTTGCGTCGACTTGATCAACTAACTTATGAACGATTGCTTGTAGCTCTTCTGAACACTCTTCAACGCGTAATTCACTGATGAATACTTTTGGTTGATCTGGGTCACTGTGCTCGAAGTGCTTAGCGCTTAGCTTCTTCGATTCAAAGTTGTATTGACCTTTTTCTTCATAGCCCACTTTTTTGAAGTGCTCAGCTAATACTTCTAGGTTTACTTTGGCGATGTTAAAAGTACGCAGTGCGATGTGATCATTAATGATCGCTTCGCCCTTACCTAAAAGCTGACGAATTTTCTCAGCCGAAGGCGTTACTTGAAGGTATTGTGTCCAAAGCTGTTGAAATAACTCATCTACGTTGTTGTGCATAACTTATCCTATCTCTCATCTTATATGTGAAGTAGGCGATCCAGCCGCCTATCAATATGTGCATTATAATGATCGTTGCGCATTAATCTTTAGCGCGAGATCAAATTAAAGTGACTAAAACTTAAGGCCCGGCGTTAAGTTTTCTGGTAGTACAACCTCATCGGCTTCCATAGAAGCAACTGGGTAAGCACAGTAATCAGCCGCATAGTAAGCGCTTGCTCTATGATTACCACTGCCACCAACACCACCAAATGGCGCTGCACCGCTTGCGCCGGTGATTTGCTTGTTCCAGTTAACGATACCTGCGCGAATACGTGCGAAGAAGTAATCGTAATCGTCACGGCTATCAGCCAGTAGACCCGCCGATAAACCAAAACTCGTGTTGTTCGCTAATTCAATCGCTTCATCAAAGCTGTTATAACGAATGATTTGTAGTAATGGACCAAAGTGCTCTTCATCTGGCAATTCACGGGCAAATGACGTCACATCAACAAGACCTGGTGTTACAAAACCTGTGCCTGCTTTGTGTGTTAATTCGATGAGCACTTTCGCGCCCTTCTCAACTAACATCTTTTGCGCTGCAACCATACCAAGTGCTGCTTTTTCGCTAATCATTGAGCCCATAAAGGGTTGCTCAGCGTCATCGAAGTTACCTACTTTGATGTCTTTAGTCACTTCAACTAAACGCTCAATCAGTGCATCACCTTCGCTGCCATTAGCAACGAATAATTTACGCGCACATACACAACGTTGACCTGTGGTCACATAAGCAGACTGAATGATGTCGTGGACTGCGCCATCAACGTTTGCGACGTCTTTAACGATTAGTGGGTTATTACCACCCATC
>MPDF01000076.1 GCA_001874365.1 Gammaproteobacteria bacterium MedPE
TGATGGAAGCTGTTATTGGCAGTATTAATGGCGATGTCCGTTTCTATGGTTTAGAGCCAACGAATATGGATTTAGATGGCTTAGATAGGCATCAACGTTTGCTTAATAGCTACAACAAATTACATAAAGCGCGTGCGGAAAGAGCCGCAAACTAGTGCTAAAAAAGAAGAGCCCCAGTGTTATTGGGGCTCTTTGTTTAGATTAGTCTAATTGAAAATCGAGTCTAACTTCTTGATTCATGCGTCTCGCAAGATTATCTTTTGATTTAGCTGGTAAATATTTCCAACGTTCCAGCGCTTTTTTCGCTTCTTTATCAAACACACCTTTGGGAGATGATGTCACTACATTGATGTTACCTACACCGCCATTTTCTAAAATATCAAATGTCATCACGACATAGCCTTCGATGCCACTTCGTGCTGCTTGAATAGGATAACGCGGTAAAATGTGGACTACTGGCGTATTAATTTGTGCTTGTCTGCACTTACTAAATTTCCTTTTTAGTGGCAATTAAGGAATTTAGCTTTTCTAAAGTTTCCTTGGCGCGCTTACGACTAGCAGGTGACAATGCTTTGGATTTTAACGCATTTTGAAGATAAGGAATACCTGCTTTTACTTTGTCTGAATTGGCATACATCATTCCAATCATTTGATTGATATACGCTTTGTCGTACTTAGTGCTTGGGACTAAGTTCTTCGCCATGACTATGGCTTGATCAATGTTTCCTATTTGGTATTGATCATAAATTGATGCGATGTGCACACCAACGGATTCACTTAAAATATAGTTTTGTTTTGTCTTCGCTATCGTTGATTGACATAAAGTTAATGTTAGGGCGACTAACAGAATCAGTAACTTTTTCACAAATAATTATCCTTTGTTATTCTTGATTTTTTGATGTTTTTTTCCCTGATTTCTTAGTTTCTTCATGAACACTGATTCATCTGGCACACTAATTTTTGAAAAAATATCACTAATAGAAGCAGTAATAAATTGCTCTGGGAAAGTGGCACGGAATTTAACAAATTTATCTTTTAATTTAAATAGATAAACAGAAGTGAACCCTTTCTCTCCTCGCTTTTGTTGGTATTCTCCTTGAAAATAAAGTCCTGATACTTTCTGCTGCTCATGAGTTACCGTTAAAGCCTTTGGCGCTGAAAAACTTACATCAGTCCATTCTAATTGTTTCGCTACGCTATTAAATTCACTTTCAATATGTTTAGATTCTTGTGCTAATAATTCTGATTCATTATCGAGATTAACGTTGCGGATTGGATAGACGTACAAGTCAATTTTATCGCTGTGGTAATCCCTATTAGCGTAGGTCGATACACTGCCAAGTAGTGGATCGTTGTAGATGTATTGACCCATAAAATTAAAATTAGCTATTTCTTGAGGAACGGTTAGATCCTCTTCGTAGTTGCTCGATTTCAATACCCGCGTTAAATAGCCGTTTGATAAGGTGTCATCTTGCTGTAAATCCTTAATGATATGAGATACCAAGCTTTTAGAAAATTGTGTGTTGGCTTCTTTAGGATCGGTAAACAGTGATTGTTGACTGACATATGGTAAATCATAATCGTACTGTTTTATTTTTAAGTTACGCCAATAAATAGATACTTGCGCTTGTACATTCATTTCATTGGTCATGGGAATTAATAACAGACTTAGTCCTGATAATGCTGCTTGAGATATCTCTCCTGCACTTTCACTGTCTAAACCAGCCGTTGCGACTGCGATAGAATATTCAGTGCTGTCATCGGCTTCATGCACTTGTGAAAATAACGTTGAGTCGACAAATTGTGCAGTGTAATAAGCAGTATCGATTTGATTTATTCGGCAATAGTTTAAGACAGACTCATTAGCAAAGGCTTGGCAGTTTTCTTGCAAATCTTTTGATAGCTGATTGGCATAGATGGCAACAGGGGGCAGTTGAAAATCAACTTGTTTATTATAAACCGCAACTTGAGAAGAATGAGTCGTGGCGCAACCTGCCATGATGGCGATTAGATAAACGATTGATAGTTTTTTGATGAGTTTATTAAGCATTGCTAGGTTAGTCCTTTAAACGATAATGCGGGCGTAGCATATCATAATATAGGCTACAAACACCTTCATAAATTTGAACTGATTTTATGACGTGCTTTGAGTATTGATTCTAAGTCAGGCCACCGTTTGGCAGCGAAATTTAAGCTCTATTCCCGTTTCTTCTATTTGTTTTCGCTCTTCATTTAACTTGGCTAGTAGTCCGTGAAAGCCAGATAATGATGGTGACAATTCACCTTCAATAATGTGTGCATTTATATGAATATTTAACGGAATTGGCGGCGCGTTCAACCGTCCAACGGTACATATTATGGCTAATCGAAACAAACTTAGCAGGGTAATAAAGCGTTCATGCTTGATTGGCAAGATAGAGGGCAACTGCTGTATATGTTGGTGTTGATGGCGTATCAATAATGTTATCAATTGATGCTCTTCGGCGCTGAACCCTAGTAAATCGCTATGCTCAATAATATAGGCACTATGCAAATGGCTATTTGTTGAATTAATCGTGAGTCCAACTTCATGTAATTTAGCGGCGGCGCAAAGAGATTGCCATTCTAAATCTGTCACCGGTGTCGTTAATTGAATGATGAATTTATTAAGCTGCTTGATTATGCGCTCACTGTATTGCGTGTCGATGTGATAAAGGTTAGTTAGACTTTTTACTGTTTTGGTTCTGACATCGCTTTTTTGAAGCGACGTGGCTAGCTCGTATAAGACGCCGTCTTTTAGCGCTGCATTACAATACGTTAATTGGGTAATATTAAGTTGTTTTACAATTGACTCTAAGATACAAACCGCACTACTCAATTGCCACTTTTCATCGCTTGTAAAGCCATGCAGCGTGATGCTATCAACGGCATGCCAAAATAATAGTTTTTTTCTCAGTTTTACAAGGCTATTAAGAGTGATTAGTGGACTTGCAAATAGTTGCTCTAACGCTCTGCAAACTAGATGAATTGTATCTGATGTACCAAGCACTTGTTGCCAGCCAAAATGTTCAAATCGGGCTGTGATATGTGCTAGTTGCTCGTTAATGAACTGTGATGCTTGCTGGTAATTATTATGGTTAACCTGTCCTGTATTAAAGAAACGTTTTTGAATGTCTAATGAACCAATAGGTAAACTGCTAGTTAGCGAAGGGCTAAATTGCTTGCCAATGATTAGTTCTGTGCTTCCGCCGCCAATATCAATAATTAACGCACGGGAGTCGAGTTGATGAGTATGGGCAACACCGTTAAATATCAAATGCGCTGCTGCTTTTCCATCGATAATGTCAATAGGGTAGGGCATGACTTTGGCGGCAGCGCCGATGAATTGTGATTTATTGCGAGCTTGGCGCAGACTATGAGTTGCTACAATACGAACATCGGTTTGAGGAAGTCGAGAGAACGCGCATGAAAATTCACGTAAACAGGTAATGGCAGATTCAATTGATGTGGATGACAGCTTCTTTTCATCATCTAATCCGAGTGCGAGATTTATTCGTTGAGTTTGGCGTTCGACAATAATTAATCGCCCAGCGTGTTCCTTGGCAATGGCCATTTGAATATTAGTAGAGCCAATATCAATAGCTACTATGTGTTTAATATCGTGCATATATGTCTCATTAATCTCTTTTAGCGGCAATGAAACCTTATAAGGGAAATATGACAACTTCATGGCACTTTTATCATGTGATGCGCATGATCTAAAATCTGCATTTTCAAATAGCATGAGTATAATATTGCGCAACTTCAATCAAGAAATTACCAAGTTATCTCGCTATTCTCATTTGAGCATTAACATTACGTCGTTAGGAAAATAAATGCATGTAGAAAACACACAGCGATATAAAACGCGATTTATTCAAATTATTGAATACATTAATCAGAATCTTGATACGTCAATGAGTCTGGAACATTTAGCCGGTATAGCTCACTTCTCTAAGTTTCACTTTCAGCGTCAGTTTAGTGCCGTTATGGGCGTGTCTGCACATCAATATATACAACGACTTCGATTAGAGCGCAGCGCTTATGAGCTCGCGTTTAGACAAGATGATATTTGCAATATTGCGTTTAGAGGACACTTTCAAAGCCAAGAAGCGTTTAGCCGGGCATTTAAAAAGTATATGGGGCAAACTCCACTTCGTTTTAGAAAATTAACTCCGTGGCAAGCATGGCATTTCAAGCAGCAAACTCAAATCGAATATAATTTAAGGATAACATCAGTGAGTCATTCATTTAATAATCAGCAAGTTACTATCATAGACTTTCCTGCGACCCCAATTGCCCGTCTAACTCATCAAGGACAACCCGCACTTGTCATGAAAACCGTATCGTCATTCATCCAGTGGCGTAAAGCACAAGGAAATTTATCACCTAAAGTAAGTGATACATTTAATGTTTTGTATCATGATCCTCAATCTGTCCCGGCGAGTGAATATCGTTTTGATGTTGCCTGTTCCGTATTTTCACCAGTTGCGGAAAATGAGAGCGGTGTAGAAAATGCAACGCTACCCCATTGTCGTTGTGCAACATTACGACTTACTGGCAGTAATGAAGATATGGCGCAAGCCATTTCATTTTTATACGGTCAATGGTTACCACAAAGTGGTGAGGAGTGTTCTGAGCATCCATTATTTGTGAAGCGTTTAGCGATGTATCCAGACGTTGCAATGAATCAGCAAATTTTTGAAATTTACTTGCCTGTTCGTTAATTGCTCCCGTCTGTTCGTATTCGTAGTTAATGAAGGTGCATGGTTAAGGGCTGCGAGTATATATTGTATACATGCTATCTATTTTCTCTATATGCCAAAAACCTTGGTGTTATTAGCTTTTAGCCGTTTTTATTGCTTGCCGTATTAGATATATTCAAGGTATAAATAATTATCAATTTTTAGCCAAATAGAGAAATAAGTGACCAGTAAATATCAACGGATTGTCGTTAAGTTAGGCACGAGTGTTTTAACTTCCGGTGGCGATGCACTTGATCGTGCACAAATGGTAGAACTAGTGCGCCAAATGGCGAACTTGCAGGCCAAGGGATGTGAGATTGTACTCTGTACATCAGGTGCTATTGCAGCAGGTCGTGAGCGTTTAGGATACCCCACCGTCGACGATTCAATGGCTAGTAAGCAAATGTTAGCCGCCGTTGGGCAGAGTCAGTTAATTCAAACATGGGAAAACCTATTTAATATTTACGGCCTCCACGTCGGACAAATGCTGTTAACTCGCGCTGATCTTGATGATCGTGAACGATATCTCAACGCCCGTGACATGTTGGAAACGTTGCTAAAAAACAAGATTATTCCTGTCATCAATGAGAACGATGCGGTTGCCACTAACGAAATTAAAGTTGGGGATAACGACAATCTGTCAGCACTGATGGTTGGTCTTGCTGATGCCGACTTATTGCTACTTCTCACTGATCAGACTGGCCTTTATGATGCTAACCCTCGCACCAATCCTGACGCTAAGCTGATCTCTGAAGTTGATGAAATTGATGACGCATTGCGTGAAATTGCTGGTGATAGTGGTACATCACTAGGTACGGGCGGTATGGCGACTAAGCTGCAAGCGGCCCAATTAGCACGTCGCAGTGGCGCGACAGTGATTATTGCCGCCGGACAACAACCAGATGTGATTAATGATATTTGTGATGGTAAGGCGGTTGGTACGCTATTTAAGCCGTCTAATAATCCATTGGAAAGTCGTAAGCGTTGGCTACTTGCTGGTCCTGGGCCTGTTGGCAGTATTTCGTTAGATAAAGGCGCTACTAATGCGGTTATTGAAAAAGGCAGTAGTTTGTTAGCTAAAGGCATCGTCGCCATAAAAGGAAATTTTGATCGTGGTGATATGGTGATTTTACATAACGAATTAGGCAGCGAAATTGCTCGCGGATTAACCCGCTATAGCAGCAGTGATTTAATGCGAATTAAAGGGCAACATTCAGATAATATTGAAAAAATTCTTGGCTATGCCTACGGTAAAGTGGTGGTGCATCGTAATAATTTAGTGATCAAGTCATCACGTTAAACAGTTTTAGATAGGAGCAGTAAATGAGCACGTTAACACTCATGGGACAACAAGCGCAAAAAGCAAGCTATCAATTGGCAACCGCATCGACCCAGCAAAAGAATGAGTTATTAACACTGTTAGCCCGAGGGCTAAAAGAAAAACAACCGACCATTCTTGCCGCCAATAGTATTGATATTGTTGCAGCTCAGCAGGCTGGCTTGGATGAGTCGTTAATTGATCGTTTATTGCTAAACGAAGAGCGTTTGAACGCGATGGCAGATGATGTTCTGCGGTTATGTCAGCTTGATGATCCTGTTGGTGAAGAGACGGAATCTAAAGTGTTGGATAATGGGTTGCGCTTATCAAAACGCCGTGTGCCAATTGGGGTGATGGGCGTTATTTATGAAGCGCGCCCTAATGTCACCATTGATATTGCAGCGTTGGCATTAAAAACAGGTAATGCTGCAATATTGCGCGGCGGTAAAGAAACAATTAATAGTAATTTGGCACTTTTAGCCATTATTGAGCAGGCATTGGTCGCCGCTAAATTACCGAGTGCATCAATTCAATATATTGAAAATACCGATCGTGCGTTAATTGGTGAATTGTTAAAACTGGATAAATACGTCGACATGATTATTCCACGTGGCGGTAAAGGGTTGCACCGTCTGTGTGTCGAACAAAGTACGATCCCGGTGATTACAGGTGGCATCGGTATATGTCATTTATTTACCGAGCGAAGCTGTGACATCGACAAATCAATCGAGATTGTTCACAACGCCAAAGTTCAGCGTCCAAGCGTGTGTAATGCGTTAGATGTTCTGTTGGTGGATGAAGCGATTGCGACACACGTGTTAACAAAGCTCGCGGCACGCCTTAAAGATGATAACGTATTGCTCAAAGCTGATGATAAAGCATTGCTTATATTACAATCGCTGGATTGTAATGTTGAAGCCCTTGGTGATGATGATTTCGATACTGAGTGGCTGTCACTGACACTGACAGTGAAAATTGTCGCTGATATTGATGAAGCCGTCATGCACATTCGAGAGCACTCAAGTCAACATTCTGATGGTATTTTAACGAATAACCTACAATGTGCAGAGCAGTTCGTGAATCAAGTAAACTCAGCCGCTGTCTATGTTAATAGCAGCACACGTTTTACCGACGGTAGCCAGTTTGGTTTAGGCGCTGAAGTAGCGGTTAGTACCCAAAAGCTCCATGCTCGTGGTCCTATGGGACTGAAAGAGTTAACTACTTATAAGTGGATTGGTGTTGGTGATTATTTGATTCGAGAATAGGCCAACAAAAAGTCGGCAATGCAATTGCCGACTTATTCTTTTTAAGAAGTAATTACAAACAACCTTCTAAGAACTCAATGGCTTTTTCTTCTCGTGGATCTAAATGGCCATCTGACATTGAAACACCTTTTGCTAGTTCGATAGCGAGTGATTTAGCCGGTGAATCGATGATATGTTTACAGCGGTGGCGAATGAATTCTTCAATACGATTGGTTTCAATAGCATCACGCGCTGCAATGCTTACCGATTTAACGTAATCCACTGGTGACATTTCGCCTTTCCATTTTAATGAGCTCACCCATTCAAAGGTGTATTCCATTTCTTTATCTTCGACCACGCCGTCAATTTCAACGAATAATAATACTAAATCAACTAAGGCTTCACGTTGCAGCTGGTCAACACAAACACCCATGTCGAAATTGTTGAGTAATTTTTCAAAATTCATTCCGTTTTCCTTTATTGTTTTCTAATCAAACAGATTTTAATCTGAACTCAGGTTATTTGCTTTAGCTTAACAAGCTTAGCGTTGAATTCAAGCTTGAAGTTGGGTTAATAGCCAAGCTTTAAAACATTGAGTAGCAGTAGATGACTTGTGCTCTATGAGGTAATAACCTGCATCGGCACTTATTGGCGTAAATGGACTGACAAGTCGCTTGCTTGTTAATTCATCGGTTATTAGGGCCATTCGTGCCAGTGCGATGCCAACACCAGCTTCTGCAGCGGCCATCGACATATCAGTGCGATTAAAAAAGTAGTGGCTTAGTTCTGTCATCGTTAATTGATTTTTTGCAAACCATGCTTGCCATTCTGCCGTCTTATCGGCATTAGGCCAAACCATGGCATCATGAAGCAAGTTGGCTTGCTGCCAATGCGCTTCTGTCGTGTCACTGACGTCTTCAGGCCATTGCAATTGCTGTAAATAAGCAGGGCTCATAACGGGTAGTAATTGCTCAGCAAGTAGTAACAGTGCGTTAGGGTTCTCAAAAGATGTTTTTTGATAATCGATGGCTAAATCATAGTTATGTTCTTGGTAGTTAACTAAACCGCTTTCTGCATAGGTTGTGATAGTTATATGAGGATGCTGCTTGTAGAAAGACTCTAAGCGCGGTACTAACCATTTGTAGGCAAATGACGGTGTGAGCTTGAGATGAATTTCTGAATTTTGTTCACTGTCTCGGGTTAATTCGACGAGTGTTGATTCAACAACTGCCATACCACTACTTACTGCATCACGTAATAATACGCCAGAGCTAGTAATGCTTATGCCACGTGAGTGACGCTCAAAAAGTAAGAATCCAAGTGTCGATTCAAGTGCGCGTATTTGTTGACTGACGGCGCCTGTCGTGACATTAAGCAGTTTTGCAGCCTGTGTGAAACTGGTGCAGTGAGCTGTCTTTTCGAAGGTAAAAAGCTGTGATAATAAATTCGCGTTAATCTTCATTGAGTTTTTAAATAACATTGCTTGTAGTTTAACTATAACCTGATAGTAATTTATATGGTTTGTAGTCGGCAATAGTTTATTTCACACTGCCTTTAAATAAGCAGTGGGAAAAGCAATGAAAGTGTTAGTGTTAGGTAGCGGAATTGTTGGATTAACCAGCGCATGGTATTTAGCTAAAGCGGGTTTTGATGTCTGTGTCGTTGATCGCCAGTCTAGTAGCGGGCAAGAAACGAGTTTTGCTAATGCTGGACAGATTTCTTATGGCTACAGCTCACCGTGGGCAGCACCAGGTATTCCACTAAAAGCCATGAAATGGATGGCGTCTGAGCATTCTCCGCTGGTCATTAATCCCAATCTATCGCCAGCAATGTATCAATGGATGTGGCAACTGTTTGTTAATTGCGATGTGCAGCGCTATCAAATTAATAAAGCAAGAATGCTGGCCTTAGCTAATTACAGTCGTCAGTGTTTGACTGAGCTTCGCGGGGAAACAAATATTCAATATCAAGGGCGTCAGCAGGGCACATTGCAATTATTTAGACAGCAACAACAAATTGATGCCCTTGATAATGATATGAAATTGTTACGTCAAAGCGGTACTGAATTTTCATTATTGACGGCGCAGCAATGTCTTGAGAGAGAGCCGGGTTTAGCATCTCGTCGGTGTAGTATTGCTGGTGGCTTGTTGTTGCCAGATGATGAAACTGGTGATTGCGAGCAGTTTAGTCAGCAGTTGACGGCAATGGCACAAGCCGCAGGGGTAGAATTTAAGTTTAATACGCGTATTAGTCATCTTATTCACGATAATGGCGCTATAAGCGGCGTCATGACTGACAATGGATTATTAACGGCTGATAATTATGTGGTGGCCATGGGCAGTTACTCTGCGGCATTACTCAAACCTTTGGGGTTAGAACTACCTATCTATCCCGTCAAGGGCTATTCAATGACGGTGCCGTTAGATGACGAAAAACATGCACCAACTTCAACGGTTATGGATGAGTCATTTAAAGTGGCGCTTACGCGATTTGATGATCGCGTGAGAGTTGCAGGCACAGCGCAGTTATGTGGTTTTGACTTATCTGTTGTGTCCAAACGCACAGCGACACTAACCAAGGTATTTAATGACTTATTTCCACAAGCAGGCGACATTAAGCAAGCTAGCTTTTGGAGTGGCTTGCGCCCAATGACGCCTGATGGAACGCCAATCATCGGCAAGACGACGATTGATAATCTTTACACCAACACTGGTCACGGCACCTTGGGCTGGACAATGGCGTGTGGTTCAGCAACGCTATTGTGTGACCAAATGCTAAAGCAGCAAACGGCGATTAATGCGCTAGATTATCAATTAACTCGTTATTTACAATAGGGATTATAGAAGTTCGTCGACAATGCGCTTTAATAAAAAGGTTTCGCGTTCGATAGACAAGCCCTTTTTATCGCTATTGGCTAACGTATGTTCGTTATGGGCAATGGCGTCATGAATGTTAAGCCACACAGGACGCATGCCATTATGTACTTCATAATCTTCTAATTGGGTTTCACCAAGCTCGTGATGAACTGAGCAGGTAAAACAATATGAATCCATGTGAACGGTGTCAAAATCATTCTTATACCAAGGACGAAATTCTTCGTAGCGTCCGAAGGGGACTATGTCATCGATATCTCTAGCGCCAGTTTCTTCTTTAAGTTCTCGAACGAGCCCTTCAACGATATCTTCGCCTTCGTCAACGCCGCCACCGGGTAATGTGTAATCGTGATAACGCTCGGTGTAGAGCATTAAAATATTCTCACCATTGAGGACAATAGCGCGAGCAGCGCGGCGATGAAATATCGCAGGTGATTGCGGGTTAGCATCGGTGTGAATTGCAGTTTTTAACAGGCGCATAAACAGTGATATCAAATATTGAAGGCGGCGCAGTATAGCAAATTTTCACAGTAATAATGGGTTAAAATTGATAGCCAACGTGCAAATTGATACCTGAGTTATCGATACTCTCACCGATCCGTTTATCGTTGTAACGATAAACATGCGCGGCGAAATTGAAACCATCTTGATTAGCATTGTTAATATAGTAGTTATAAGCCAAGCCGTACTCATAAACGATGCTGTCATCAGATTTGAATTCGCGATCCGTTAGCTTGGCAAGTAATGCTTTTTCAGAGTTAATGAATATGCCAATGCCATGATGATTGTTTGTCTTGCCAAGTAAATTACTTTTCATCCACGATAGGTTACCTAGAGGGCACTCGCTCTCTAATGAAGTGAGTGATTTATCACAATCCATGGTGATAAATTGCATATCGTTTTCATCAAGTAATGAGACATTTAGCCCTAAATCATCCGATTGCATGTCATTATGAGAAATAGAAAAACGAGATGATGATTGTGCCATTGATGATTTTTCAACGGCTTTTTTAGTAATGACGACACTATCGATAGCAACAGCTGAAAAAGGCAATAATAATAAGACTGAGATAATAAGCGTTTTATACATTGCACCCTCCAAGAATAATAAGAGGTTGCGAGTATGGCTAATACAGATGAATTGAAACTGAATTAGCCCGTTTTGCGTTTTTTACTGTTTTTAATCGCGCAGGCACATAAACCACCTGATTTAGCAGGGCATTGTTTACATGGTGATTTTTTATAGGGCGTTAACGCAAAACTCATCGAACTTGGTTTTGCGTTAATTGGACTAACCGTCTCAATGATTGCAGTATTATTCGAAGCTGGCTTAGAATTAGTGGGTATAAGTTGCTTAGCAATACTATTTGCTAGCTCATCAATATCGACTTGGCTCATTTCATCTAAAGAAACTTGCTCAAGAGCCTGAGATTTTAAACGCTTCTTCACGGCTTTATAGATCGCTTTTTCAAGAGATTTTACCTGTGATTTGCTCTGCTTTTTAAGCGCTTTTAATGATGCGTGCTGAGTCATGATACAACTAAATATTATGGTATTTAGCTGTATTCTAAATGAAAACTATTATCAGTCAATGAGCGGCAGAATAACTAATACACTTAAGCCGCCTTGATCACGATTATTAAATATCAACTTACCCTCATGCGCTTCAATGATTTCACGACAAAGTGCTAGCCCTAAACCCGTGCCTGAATGTTTTGTCGAATAGAAGGGCAGCAGGGCATTTTGAATCACCTCTGCAGACATGCCGCTACCGTTATCATTGATGGTTATTTCAAGGCCGTGAGCTGTCGTATCAAAATTGATGCTGACTTTGCCACTTGGATCTGCTTCATGAGCATTTTTGAGTATGTTAATAAATACTTGTTCAAGTTGCGCTAGGTCGCCATTAATTGGGGTCTTTGGAAGTTCATTAATCAACTCAAATGGATAAAGTGTTTGTAACTGTTCAATTAACTCTGACCAAATAATCGGTTGCTTATTGGGGAGCTTAACTTTAGTCAATGTGGCATATCCCTTAATAAAATCATTCAAATGATTTACACGACCACTAATCGTATTAAAAACACGGTTTAGACGTGGTTCATCAAGGTTTTTCGCCAGTAATTCACCGCTATGACACATCGAGCTAATCGGCGCGATAGAGTTATTGAGTTCATGGCTAATAACGCTAATGACTTTTTTCCAAGTGGCAACTTCTTGCTTTGATAACTCTTGGGTAATAGTTTTAAGTAAGAACAATTGGTGTCGAGCTTGGTGAATGGTCACGCTAGAGTTCGTGACGTGCCATGCTTGTTGTGCACCTTGGCTGTCGGTTAATGTAAAAATAGTTTCGCCGTGATGATTTAATGCGTGTTGAAATTCAGGTGCTAGGGATGCAACTAAGCTTGTCCACTGGCGTCCGACAATAGAGCCGTTTAGCTCAAACGCTTGTTGAGCACTGTTATTTGTAAACACAATGGTATCGCGATGATCCACCAAAATAGTGACCATAGGCGAGGCATTAAGGACTTTATCTAACATCATTTCACGTTGATAAAGTCGTTGTCGCTCATCTCTAAGATTGGCGCTTGTTTGATTAAATGCGTCAATGAGAGGGTTATAGCTTTTTTCTTTTTGCTGATTCAAACTGACTGAAAAATCATTGTCTCGCAAGCTTTGTAAACCATGATCAAGACTTTGCAAAATAATTTGATGACGTTTTAATTGTCGCTTAAGTAGCTCAAAAGTGGCTATGAGTGAACACAGAAAAAAGCTCGTCGTCGTTATAGGATATTGGGCGCCAAAGAAGTAAACACTTGTCATGACACCGATGTGGAGTAAGCCTAATGAAATAATTAACCACATACTAGCTGTCCGACTCTTGGCTGATTTGATGCTTTTCGATGCGGCGATACAATGCTTGTCGGCTCATGCCTAGCTCATTGGCTGCACGTGCAATAACCCACTGATGTTTGTCTAATACCGATTTTAATAGCGTTTTATCATCGTCTATTTTTACGGGGGATGGGACACTGCTGTCTAACATAAAATGTTCACTGAGCAACAAGTGATCATTACACAGTACTACGGCGCGCTTACAGTGATTTTCTAATTCACGTACATTGCCATGCCAAGGCTGTCGAGGGAGTAACTGTTTTACTTCTTCACTTAGTTGATAGTCACTGCCGATAAAATAATAGGCTAGCGGTAAGATGTCATCTTGTCGTTGATTGAGTGGTGGTAAGTTAAGCTCCACGACATTGAGCCGATAGTATAAATCTTCGCGAAATAGATTGTCTTTGATGGCTTGTAACAAGTCACTATTTGTCGCACTTATCACACGAACATCAACACTGATAGTTTCACTTGAACCAACGCGTTCGAATTGACCTGTTTGTAGTACCCGCAGTAATTTCATTTGTCCGGCGAGTGGTAGGTTACCTATTTCGTCTAAGAATAATGTGCCACCATCAGCAGCTTCAAAACGCCCTTGGCGCATTGACGTAGCGCCAGTGTATGCACCTTTTTCTGCGCCAAACAATTCAGCTTCCATTAACTCACTGGCGAGTGCTCCCATATTGACCTTGATAAAAGGCTGAGCACTGCGGGGGGAATTTTGATGAATATAATCAGCAATGCGTTCTTTACCACTGCCGTTGGCACCTGTAATTAACACGCTAATGTCGCTAGCAGCAACTTTACCCGCCATGGCGATGAGCTGTTTCATTGGTGCACTTTCAATGATCAGTTGGTTAGTTACTGATGATGTCTTTTGTGATTTTGCTGGCGTGTTCTGTTGAACATTTTCACTAATTATTTGCAGCAGTTTTGTGTCATTCCACGGCTTAGGTAAGTAATCGGCAGCGCCAGATTTCACGAGTTCAATGGCCGTCTCTAATTGGCTCCACGCGGTAATGACAATAATGGGGGTGTCAGGCGTTATGTCTTTAAATTGATAAAAAAGAGACTTTCCTTCAGCGCCGGACGTGGTGCCTTGACTAAAATTCATGTCTTGAATAATTAGGTCTATCTGTTGATTAGTTGCTGCGATAACTGCGTCTTTTACAGTACTGGCGGTTACTACTTGATAATCATGTAGGCTAAGTAATAAATCTAGAGCGTCTAAAATATCATGGTTGTCATCAACCACTAGGATCCGCTTCATTAACAATTCCTGTTGTTCTTATTTGTCGCCACTATAAAAGTGGCGACATTTATTATTATTTATAGAGTGCGAGTTGCGATAACTGGCGAAATTTTTGTTGTTTTATAAGCCGGTAACCAAGTGGCTAAGGTACCTGCTGCAAAGACAATAGTTACGGCTAGAGCATACAATAATACGTCTGGCTTATCGATAGTTATTACTTGTGATAAGGCAACATTAAGTCCAATCATTGTTGCAATCCCGAGTAAACTCGCGCCAAAATTAAGTAACCAGTTTTCACTAAATACATACAGCATGATGTCTTTTTTTCGAGCGCCAAGTGCGCGACGAATACCGAGGAACTTACGCTGTTGTGTTACGTGAAAATGGGCATGAGCAAAGCTACTTACGACAGTAACAACAATCATTAAAATAGATAGTAATCCGAATAAACTCGCAAGCCCTGATTCTTGACTGTAAAACTTCTTAAGTCTGGTGCTCATGCTTT
>MPDF01000077.1 GCA_001874365.1 Gammaproteobacteria bacterium MedPE
AGTTTATGAGTAATCAAATTAATGTATTAGTGGCGTTTGCTACGCCGCACAAGCAAAAGGTGATTGAGTTATCTGTGGAAGCAAGTTCAACAGTTGGCGAGATTGTTGCCCAGTCAGGCATTGCAAATTATTTTTTAGATTTCGACTTTGCTAAACCTAAGGTAGGCATTTTTAATCGCAGTGTTAAATTGACGGATACGTGTCGAGATGGAGATCGTATTGAAGTATATCGTCCATTAATCGCCGATCCTAAGGCGGCGCGATTAAAGCGAGCAGAAAAGGCCGTTGCTGAAGGTCGCGCTGACAAGGTAACGGGCGGCCGCGTTAATGAAATGCGTAAAAGTGATTAATGGTTAATGATTTAGTATCATACTTCATTAAGTGGCGTTTTTAAGGGAATGAAAAATTGGCAAGACAGCATGGTTTTACGCTCATTGAGCTTATTATTGTAATTATTATTCTTGGTATTTTGGCCGTTGTTGCTGCTCCTAAGTTTGTTAGCCTCAGTGACGAAGCACAGAAGGCACAAATCCAAGGAATAGGTGCCGCTTTTCAGTCGGGTGTAAATCAAATTCATACTAAGTGGCAGATCAGTGGAAATGGTCAGGCTGTCCAAGACTTTATTAAAGATGCCAATCAAGTCGTGTCAACTAGCAATCCAAATCATCGGCATTTGTCTGTAAATAGTTTTGGTTATCCGGCTGATAGCAGAGGCACTAGTTTAACGTTAAATAGTACCAATGATTGTATTGATGTATGGAATTCCGTGATGAATACGCAAGGGGCAAGTGTTGCTGCCAATTCATCAACTGACTTCAGAGCTATTTATAGCGCAAGTAGCTGTACTTACGAATATGTAGATAACACGAGTTACCATATTTTTTACAACTCTAATTCTGGTGATGTAACGATTAATATATGAGTGGTTAGATCATAAAAAGGGCCACTATTTATCAATAAATAGTGGCCCTTTTCGCAATGAGATTAACGTTCCATCTTACTCAGCAATTGGCGTATTAAACTCTTCGTTTTCTTTGTAATCGCCTGTCATTTCAACTAATTTATTGTCTTTAAAAATCATTATCAGTTCACGATAAGTGATTTGAGCGTTACGACCTGATTTAAAGTGATAAACATAGCGCCACTTGTCGCCACCGTAGATGTCGTCAACAATAGGGCGACCGATAATAAACGCGACCTGTTCTTTGGTCATTTGAATGCGTAATTTGTCGATGTCTTTTTGTTCTAGAAAGTTACCTTGAGGTTTGTCTTGTTTATACACTAACCAATCAACAAATGAACATGCTGGTAGGGTTAGGGTAAGTGACGCTATTAACAGCGCTTGTGATACAGATTTTAAACTCATGTTTCCTCAATAAATAACTTCGTTAGTAAACAACTTGGAGGGCATAATAGCCAAGGGGTTCCCTAATGTCCAAATTAAATTTTTATTGGCCAATGCTTGCCTGTTTTATCAGCACATTGACGCTGCCATAGCTGTTTTTGTTCAGTCGGTAATTTGGGGTGATATAAACGCTTGGTTTTCAAGCGACATACCATCTTTAGTGACGACTAAGGAAGAACCTTGGTCGTACCAATCGCCAAGCACAATGCGCTCTGCTGGTTGACCATGTAAATCAAAATGGTGACGATCAGGACGGTGAGTGTGGCCATGAATGAGCAGCTGTACGCCAGCATTTTTCATGTCCTTTTCAACCTCACTTTGTGTGACGTCCATTATTTCCAACGAAATCTTTTTGTTAGAGGCTTTTGATTTGTTTCGAATATCACCTGCAATCTTTTGGCGTGTTTTAAAAGGCAGTGACAGCAATAGGAATTTGACGATTGGGTTACGGCTGCGCTTTCTAAATTTCTGATAGGCCACATCACGCGTACACAAGCTATCACCATGCATAATTAACGCTGGCGTGCCGTAGAGATCAATCACTTTGCTTTCTGGTAATAAAATCATGCCGCTTTGTTTACAAAAACGTTTGCCAATAGTGAAATCGCGATTGCCGTGAATATAATAAATCGGTACACCGGTATCGTTAAGTGCTTTAAGACGTTCACTCACTCGTTTAATCATTGGGCAAGGGTTATCGTCGCCAAACCATACTTCAAATAGGTCGCCTAAAATATATAACGCATCACAGCCAATAGCGTCATTCTCTAGGAAATGACAAAAGAGGTCGGTGATATCGTCACGATCGCGATGAAGGTGTAAGTCAGCAATGAATAATGTTTTGCTCATGAAGTTGAGTAACCTTTTTAAAAAACTTAAACGCTTACTGGCTTGAAGCGTTGTTCAAGCCAGTAAAGGTAGGTGGGCGGGTAACTACTCGCTGATAACTACCTTTTCGATAACCACTTCATCTAGTGGTACATCTTGGTGGTAACCACGGTTGCCCGTTTCTACTTTTTTGATTTTATCAACGATGTCCATGCCTTCAACAACTTTAGCGAATACACAGTAACCCCAGCCTTGAACTGATTCGCTAGTGAAATCTAAGAAGCCGTTGTCGCTAACGTTAATGAAAAACTGTGAGCTTGCTGAATGAGGATCTTGAGTACGCGCCATTGCTAAGGTACCAACCGTGTTTTTAAGACCGTTGTTCGCTTCGTTATCAACACACGTTACTGTGTCTTTTTCTAACATGCCGCTTTCCATGCCGCCGCCTTGAACCATAAATCCGTCAATAACGCGGTGGAAAATAGTACCGTCGTAAAAACCTTCTTTCACGTATTTTTCGAAGTTAGCTACTGTTTTTGGCGCTTTGTCTGCGTAAGTTTCGATTTTGATGTCACCGAAATTTGTCGTCATTAAGATCATGAAATTAACCTGTCTGTGAGTTGTGTTACATTTGAATTGATGGGATTTTACCTTGTTTAATAGCAATGGCAAAGCAAAGGCCGTAATTTAGAACTAAATTACAGATTGTTGATGATTTTTTGCCAAATTGAGCATGTTTTTCAGATTCTTTAAGCGCCGTCACTGCAATCTGTTGAGCTGTTTTAACGCACCTGATAAACTCACCTCTTTATTTATCGTTAGGCTTAAGGAAACAACTCCCAATGTTATCAATTTACAACACGCTTACCCGCCAAAAAGATGTATTTAAACCGATTGTACCCGGTAAAGTTGGCATGTATGTGTGTGGAGTTACCACTTATGACTATTGTCACATTGGTCATGGCCGTACTTATGTATTTTTCGATACGATTGTTCGTTACCTGCGTTTTAGCGGCTATGAAGTTAAGTATGTACGTAACATTACGGATGTTGATGACAAAATTATTGCCCGTGCTAATGAAAACGGTGAATCCTTTATTGAATTAACCGAGCGTTTTATTGACATCATGCATGGCAACTTTAAGTCGTTAAACATGGTTGAACCTGATGTTGAGCCAAAAGTATCGACGCACATTCCTGAAATCATTGACATCATCGAGAAGCTTGTTGCTAAAGAGCACGCGTATGTTGCAGATAACGGTGATGTTTTATTCTCAGTACCAAGTTATGAAGATTACGGTAAGTTAAGTCGCCAAGATTTAGATGCGTTGCAGTTAGGTGCACGTGTTGATGTTGTTCAAGACAAACGTAATGGCATGGATTTCGTGTTGTGGAAAAAAGCCAAAGCAGGTGAGCCAAGTTGGGCCTCTCCGTGGGGCGAAGGTCGTCCTGGTTGGCATATCGAATGTTCGGCAATGAATGCAAAACATCTGGGCGAAACATTTGATATTCATGGTGGTGGTAGTGATTTAACTTTCCCACATCATGAAAATGAAGTGGCTCAGTCGTGTTGTGCTCATGGCACCAATTATGTAAATACTTGGATGCACTCAGGTATGGTACAAGTTGATAAAGAAAAAATGTCTAAATCATTAGGCAACTTCTTTACCATTGAAGACGTACTAAAAGTATTTGATGCTGAAACTATCCGTTTCTTCTTACTTAATGGCCATTACCGTAGTCAGTTAAATTACTCTGAAGACAATTTACATCAGGGGCGCAATGCATTAGAGCGCTTGTATACGGCACTGCGCGGTATTACGCCTGTTGCCGATGTTAGTATGGACAACGACTATGTTGCTCGTTTTAAGACAGCAATGGACGATGACTTTAACACGCCAGAAGCCTTACCAGTGTTGTTCGAATTGGCTAAAGAGATTAACCGTGTTAAAGATACTGATGGTGATAAGGCGAGTGAGCTTGCTGCAATTTTAATCGAGCTTGGCAGCGTGTTAGGTGTGCTGCAAGCTGATCCTGTTGCCTTCTTACAAGGTGAAAATGATGATGAATCAGCGATTGTTGAAGCGCTGATTGTTAAGCGTAATGATGCGCGTGCTAGCAAAGATTGGGCTGCCGCTGATGCTGCCCGTGATGAGCTAACGGCGATGGGTATCGTCCTTGAAGACAGCGCTGGTGTTACCAGTTGGCGCCGTGTATAAACTACCCACCTTAATACGTTAAAATAGAGGCACTTTCCAGTAATGGAATCTAGTGCCTCTTTTTTTTGCTCCTTTGATTGTCTGTTCACCCCAGTTGGTTTTAGCAATTAGCGCGCAAGGCGAGGCTTGTTTTATTGTTTATTACGGCCACTAATTAGATATGAATATCAGTCAATACTTTAACCAAGACGAGTCTTCGTCATTTTCTTTTACACGTGAACAAGCCAGTCAATTTGCCAAAGACATTGCTGGCGATTTTAATCCTTTGCACGATATCGAAACTAAGAAGTTTTGTGTACCTGGTGATCTACTTTTCTCAATCGCGTTGTCAAAGCTAGGTGTTAGTAAGAAGATGCAATTTACATTTTCGGGCATGGTGTCAGATGGTATTGAACTTGATTTTTCGTGTCAGGAATCCGCTGATATTAAAGTCATTGATGGCAATGACAAAGAATACATGTCGATCAGCCGTGAAGGTGAGTCAACTGATAATCAAGAACTTGCTGCATCATTAGCGCAACGTTATGTTGAGTTTTCTGGCCACACTTTTCCACACGTATTAGTACCTCTGATGGAAAAAGAAAATGCGATGATTAACCCTGCGCGTCCATTGGTGATTTACGAAAACATGTCGATTGATTTACTGCGTTTAGATTTCACTAATCCTACGCTTGAAATTACTAATACATCACTAGAAGTTAATGGCAAACGCGGCCGTGCAACGTTGCAATTTTGCTTTAAAGTGGGCGATGAGATTGTTGGCTATGGTGAAAAGTTAATGGCGCTAAGCGGACTGCGAGAATTTGATGCTGAGGTTATTAACGCTGTCGTTACTGATTACGATGAGCGAAAGAACGCTTATTTCGCATAACGATTATGTTAGAGCAGCTTAGGCTGCTTTTTTATTGTCTAAAATGAAAGTGTACGATTAGGCTTTCTATCGTCAATTGCTTAACTTATCTATCATGCGCTCTTTCGAGCGCATGATAGTGGATAGCTATATTTATTTAACGATCGTCATTTCATCAACAATGTTTTGAGCACCGTCGATGTTTTCCATCGTCCATAGCATAAATGGCACGCTGGTGTGGATTGCGCGCTTGTACTTAGTATCGTAATCCCAATCACCGATGATTGATTCATAAACACCATCAAATACTAAGCCAACAAATTCGCCTTTACCATTTAGGGTAGGAGAACCTGAGTTACCACCTGTGATATCTAGGTTAGATAGGTAGTTTACTGGTACTGAGTCTAAATCTTTACGGTAGTATTTACCGTAGTTTTTATCAGCGATTGCTTTGCGAATGTTGTCGAATAAATCAAATTCTGCATCGCCTGCTTTGTATTTAGCCAGTAGGCCTTCTAATGTGGTAAATGGCGTTGCAGTGATACCGTCTTGTGGTGAATACCCCATGACGTTACCGTAGGTGATACGCAATGAGCTGTTCGCGTCAGCATATACCGGCTCGCCTTTACTCTTCTTGTAGGCAATCATTGCTTCCATAAATGCAGGGCGGGCTTGTGCTAATTTGCCAAACAACGCTTCAGCTTTTTTCTCTAGCTTGCGATCGTTGTCGTACTGAGAAACAGCAAATTGGATGTATGGATCTTTGCTATTTTTAAAATCGCTTACTGATTTATTCATCCATGCTAAACGCATCGCTTCTTCATCAAGCTTAGTGTTTTTGTGCATCATGTTTAGCTTGGCCGCTAGTTTCTTAGCGTCGAAGTTCTTGCCAATGCCGAAGTACTTGTCAAAAGTAGCGTTGCGTTCTTTTGCTGGTAGTTGTGCGTAAAGACCAATAAAGTGCTCAAGTACTGCTTTGTCGACGGTGGCGTCATAACGGCGATTTACGCGCTTCATGCCTTGCGTAAAGCGGTTCATGTCACGATCTTGATAACCTTGCTTACGCTCAGTATCAGGTTTAGCTTTTTCATTGGCTAAACGATACAGACGCTTAGCAACGCTCATCATGTTCGTGCTACCTAAGTAGCCCATTAATAAATCACGTTCTTGACCCTTTTTACCTTGAGCAATTAATGCGTTTAACTCGGTCAGTGCTTTGGCGTATTTGTTTTTACGCTGTTTAGAGCTATTGATCCACTGTTGCAGCGCTTGTAGCTCTGCTTGTTTACGCTCTAGCATGTCGCCTTTGTTGTAGCTTTCAATCATTGAACCAAAGTTTTTAGCGTAGTTAGCTAGGCTTGCTAATGTGCTTTCGTATTTGATGCGTGCGTCACTGCCAGCAGGTGCGATGTCTTTGATAATATTGATGTAGTCTTCGCGATATTGCTTAGACGTTGGATACACCCAAGTAAATTGGTTTTCTACTTCATCAACAGTACGGTAACGGTTAGTACGGCCAGGGTAGCCTAGTACCATCACGTAATCGCTATTGCGAACGCCATCGGCATTCACTTTTAGGAAGGCTTTTGGTTTAAATGGCACATTGTCTTTTGAATAATCGGCTGGCTTACCGTCTTTGCTAACGTACGCGCGGTAGAATGCCCAATCGCCTGTGTGACGTGGCCACATCCAGTTGTCAGTATCGCCGCCGAATTTACCAATGCTTGATGGTGGTGCGTATACTAAACGAACGTCGCGAATTGATAGTTGTTTAATGAGGAAATATTCTAGGCCGCCGTGAAAGCTGTAGACTTCACAGCGGTAATCTTGTGAGGTTTCACAGGCAGAAACGAGTTCTTTTTGATTCTTTTCAATGGCTTTGAAATATGCTTGTCCCTTCACTGATGAAGGAATTGAACCAGTAATCTTAGCGGTAACATCGGTGAGTGACTCAGTGACGTAAATACGAGAACCTGGCGCCGCCTGAAGTTCTTGAGATTTATCTTTAGCAACAAAACCTTGTTTTAATAAATTTTTCTTTTCAGTCGAATTGTACTGAATTGAACCATACGCACAATGGTGGTTAGTAATCGCTAGGCCTGTGTCAGATAAGAATGATGCTGTACAGCCTCCTAGGCTGATAATCGCATTCATTGGAAACTGATCAAGGTTTTCCATTTGTGACGGATCTAATGTAAGTCCTGCTTTTTTGAGTTTGCCACTAATTTCTTTTAATTGATGTGGTTGCCACATGCCTTCATCCGCGAAAGCGTTGCCAGCTAATAATGCTGACGCCAAAGGAATTGCCTTTAGCAAGTTTTTGTTAAACATATTTTCATTCCTAGATTGAAATAAAGTTTTCCCAAAGTGTGTTTTTATCATAATTGGAAAATACCATCAGGCGTTATAATGTAACAAATGTTACTAAGTGGCAAGGGGGAGTTTGTGCTTTCGTTAGAAAGATTTATTTCAAGCCTTAAAGAACGGGCTTAATGGTGAGATAAGCCCGCTTTGAATATTGAATTGATGGTAATATCTCGATGTAAAAATCGAGTTCAATTTGTTTCTTAGTCTAGATTATCGAAATAGGCTAAACATGCTGTTTTTGCTTTTTCATTAGTAATCACATTCTCGTTTTCTTGTAATTCTATGTATAGTGATATGCAATACTTCAGTGCAGACTTTAACGACGTGTAATCAGGGGTTGCGACTGTACGACATAACTTCGCAGTAAAATCCGGCAATCTTTTTTCAATTGTTCTAACCCCTGATGGCTTCAATCCTGCCTGCTTTAATGCTAACGGAGACAAAGCGTTGAGCCTGAGAAATGAAATAAAATCAAGAGCCTCAAAATATTCACCTCTTGCTATTTTTGTCGAGCCATAATGAATCCAAGTCCATATTCTATCTTCAATCCATTGGCCATCTGGTGCGGGATATTCTGGCTTTTTCGTTTGGAAAATATTATTGAGTCTTTCATCTCGTTGCCAGATAATTTTAGTCTCATCAACTCTTTCTGCGGCATCTTCTAGCGACACAAACTTAAAATCGACATGTACTAACTCGCGTTGTCCAAATAAAGTAATAACAAGTCTTGGTTCGCCGACATGTTCTCCTGTAAATGCAGCTAATAAGTCATTAAATTGATTTAAAATATCAAACCTTTGATTCATGATCTCTTGGTAATATTCAGGTTCGATTGCAATAACAAAGTCGAGATCACTATAGATATCCATCGTGTTTGAAGCATAAGACCCACTCAATCCAATGCCGCATATTCTTTGATCATTAGATAATTTACTAACAATATTGAGCAGGACTTTTTCATGAGATAATGGAAGTGAAGCTGGAAAATTCATATTCTACCTATTCTTTAAAGAGTTAAAGTTGTCGTTACAACTAATGCGGTAAAATTAACGCAGCATTCAGAATAACAGATAAAATAAATTTTATCTGTTATTGACTGATTTTTTTAGAGCAAAATTTCAAAGCGGCCATTTTTATATAAACCAATAATTAGTCCTGCGCTACCGCCGCCAAACCCTAGTAAATAGCCCAATTTACAAGCCCATTGACTACGAGAAAGTAACTTTTTAGCGCGTTGGTCATTAGGTGCTTGGCGCTGAAGGTTTTGGCGACTGATTGTGTTAGTCGTATTTACAACAACCGTTAGCCCAATTAAGAACAGCGCATAGGTGATAACTGGCATCAACCAGCCTTGTGTCCATTGATAACTTGCGGTGAGGGCAAGGGCACTGCCAATGATCCAAATATTACCATGGCGTTTTAAGCGGTTAAGTGCAGTAATGTCTTTATCATTGTCGATGTGCTTAATGGTTTTGTTAATGGCAAAAGTATTGGCCAGTACACCAAAGAACGCGCCAATAATAGCGCCACCTAACAGATAGGTTAATTTTCCGAGCCAATGGCTTTGACTTATGCTAGCTTGACTCCCTAATGTTGCGGCGGCAACTGGAGAGGCTGTACTTGCTGCAAGCGCTAAGGATATATCAATGGCAATTGGTGTCGTTGCAAAGAGTACTTGGCCGTATTTTGCGAGTACTTGTTCTTTGAGTTGTTCACGCACGCGTTGTAATCTTTTTCGTACAGTGGCAGTTGTTAGCCCTAATAGGTTGGCGACAACGGCGCTGTCGTGCTCTTGGCGATAATAGAGTAAAACAATTTCGCGACTTTCATCTGGTAACTGCTCTATGAGGTGATTAATGACTTGATTCTGTTGTCTTGTAATCATCGACTTTTCATTGAGATCGTGATTATTAACTACGTCATCTAGCAATGATTCTATGGTGGCGTCATCGCTGGCTAACTCGGTGCGGTGTTTGTTGTCACGCACAAAGTTAATGGCGGTATAACGGGTAATTTGACGTACCCACGGCAAAAGACTGTCGCTTGTTTTTAATTCACCGAGCTGTTGCCATACCTTGATAAATACCAGCTGGCTCACGTCGTGGCTATGTTGTACGTCTCGAGTGATACTCAGTGCAATAGCATGCACTGTGTTGTTGAGGTAATTCACAAGTGTTGAGAATGCTTGTTTATCGCCTGTTTGCGCTAGTTGTAGTGTCTGTTCGTTTAGCGTTGTTGATGAATGCATGGTAATCACCTTTTACTGAGGGCTGAGATATCATCAGCCCAATATTTTAACGTTATTAGACGTCTGATTGTTGTGTGATATAAGTTTTGATCGTGTTTATTAACCAATCCGTTTGATCCCACATCAGAAAATGATGTCCCTTGCTATTCATCGCTAGTTCTACGTGAGGTGCTTGCTGTATCTGCGCTTGGTACATTGCTTTGGCTGCTTGATGCTGCACATCAGTGACAAAAGCACCTGATGCGCCAATTAATAACACAGGATTTGTAAGCTTGGCTAGTTTTGGGCGTAGATCGGTGGTCATTACTGAATGTAGTGCACTGCCAGCGGTTGTGGCATCTGAGTGTTTTGCCATGTCGATAATGTCGTTGTATCGCGATGGTTGGTTAGTTTGCAGCAAGATGCCTTGCTTGGTGAAAGCTACTAATTGCGCTGGCGTTGCTTGTTGATACATGGTTTTCATCGCCTCTGCTTGAGGCATTAAATCGTTGACTGTCGTTTGGTTATTTCGCGTAAAAATGGGACCAATGAAGGGTAAGCCATCAACAGAAATAGCAGCTTTTAGGGTGATGTTTGGGTTAAGTGATGCACCAAATGCGAGTAAGCCGCCCATGCTGTGACCAATGAGCACTGGATTGTGTAATTTGTTATTGGCGAGGTAGTTAGCGAGTTCTGATTTGACAGCTTCAACGATGTTTTGCGCTTTGTGACATGCCTTATTTTTTCCAAATCCGGCAATCGATAGTTGATGTACTTGATAGTTAGTTGATAATTTGTCGCTCACTTCTTGCCAAATTGATTCGTCACTAATGAAGCCGGGCAATAGCAATATCGCTTGACCTTTACCTGTGACTTTGGCATTGAGACATTGGGGTTGTGTTGTCATTTTGCTTTCTGGCAAAGTGCTTTCAGCTAAAGCGTTATCTGCAAAAGAGCTGGGTGTCAGTAGCATGCCGCTCGCAGTTAATGCCATTGAGATGAGTGTTTTTTTCATGATTGCTCCGAATAATTAGTAGGGTCACTAACTAAGTCACGAGTAATCGATAACGTGTGACAACTTTTTCCAAAATAAATAAAAAAAGCCGATTTTTTATTTAAATCGGCTTTATTTGATGGCTCATTTTATCTAACAATTATTTAAGTTGTTGCCATAAATAGCTGTAGATAAGGGCGTACATATCAGCGCGCTGTTTGTTGTCAGCTGCACCTGCATGACCGCCTTCTGTGTTTTCGTAGTAGTAAACATCATGTCCAAGATCTTGCATCTTAGCGACCATTTTACGGGCATGGCCAGGATGTACACGATCATCTTTAGTCGATGTTGTGAAGAACACCTTCGGGTAATCTGTTTTGGCATCTAAGTTGTGGAACGGAGAATAGGTTTTAATGTATTCCCACATTTCAGGCTTGTCTGGATCGCCGTATTCAGCGGCCCAGCTCGCACCTGCTAATAGCTTGGTATAACGTTTCATATCAAGCAATGGCACCTGACAAACAACGGCGTTGTATAGATCTGGACGACGAGTAAACGCTGCCCCCATTAATAAACCGCCATTACTGCCACCTTGAATACCTAAATGATCAGGTGATGTAATTTTTCGGTCAATTAAGTCCATCGCAATGGCTTCAAAATCTTCATAGGCCTTATGACGGTTTTTCTTGAGCGCTGCTTGATGCCAACTTGGGCCAAACTCACCGCCACCGCGAATATTAGATAGGACGTATACGCCGCCTTTTTCTAACCAGTTTTTACCTTGTAGCGCACTGTAAGATGGTTTTAGTGAAACTTCAAAACCGCCGTATCCGTATAATAGAGTCGGGTTCTTTCCATTTAACTCGATGTCTTTTTTCATGATGGCAAAGTAAGGAACCTTGGTGCCATCTTTAGACGTTGCCCAATATTGATGCGTCACTAAATCATCGCTGTTAAACTGTGATTTTTGTGCTTTTAATTGAGTCAGTTTTCCTGTGTCGCCACTGACTTTATACAGCGTAGATGGTTTGAGGAAGCTGGTGTAATTCAAGAAGAAATCATCCGTGCTTTCGTTGGTATTAAATACGCTGATGTTGCCTTTGTCATCGATATCAACTGGCGTGCTTTTCCATTGCCCAGCGTCGTTAGTAAAGCGCAGAACTTTTGATTTCACATTATCTAACACGGTGACGAGCAGTGTTGATTTTGTTGATTGCACAGAGTTAATTGCTAAGCTCGCTGTTGGCGTAATGAGTGTTTTGTAGTTCGCCGTTCCCTTTAATACGTCATCAACTGGGGCGTAGATAACACTGCCTTGTTTGAACGTGTTGCCGTTTACAGTCCATGAACTCTTAAGTTGAATAAAGATATCACCATTTAAAAAGGCACTTAAGCTAGCATCTTTTGGGATAGGTAGTTTTACTTGTTTGTCGCCTTGTAGAATGTACATAGCGCGTGAGTAAAATGAAGTGCCATCATAAATCATATCGAGGCTGTTTTTACCGTCGCGCATGACAAAGCCAGACGCTGATACAGACGTTTTATCGGCCTTATAAACTTGTTTTGCGCTGGATAGTGGCGTGCCACGCTGCCAAATCTTTACCACACCCGGATAACCTGAGTCCGTTAAGCTGCCGGCACCAAAGTCTGTGCCAACGAATACAGAATTTTCGTCGCGCCAGCTAATTGAACTTTTTGCTTCTGGTAGCTTAAAGCCATCATCGACAAATGATTTAGTTGCCATATTAAATTCGCGGACGACAACGGCATCGCTGCCACCGGGTGACAATTTCACTAAACAATGATTGTAGTCTGGGTATAAACAATCCATGCCTTTATAAACCCAGCTCTTACCATCTTTTGCTGCAAGTGCATCAATGTCTAGCACTGTTTCCCACGTTGGGTTGTCTTTTTGATATTCACTTAAGGTTGTGCGGCGATATAAACCACGTTGGTTATTCTTATCCGTCCAAAAGTTATAGAGGTAATCACCGCGTTGCGAGGCGTATGCAATACGATCATTTGAATTGAGCAGGGCTAAATTGGCGTCATAGCTTTGCTGATAAACAGCATTCGACTTTAATGACGCAAATGCTTTCTTATTCTGAGTTTCAACCCAGTTTAATGGATTTTCACCTTGTACTTCTTCAAGCCATAAATAATCGCTATCAGGTTTAGCGACCGCTGTCGTTTCTTGTGTCGACTGACATGCACTTAGCGCCAATGTAGCGAGTGAAGCAGTGACAATTGCAGTTTTTTTCATAACTAAATCCGTTGATTGTGTTGTTATTAGATTTTTTTCACAGGCTAACTTAGCGAGACACTCATTGGTAGTCAATGGAGCATCTGATATTTGTCGTAAGCAGATGTGTATAAAAAATTAGTAATTTCAAATAAAACGTATAAACATCTAGACGTCTAGATGCCTTTGGGTTAAATTGTCTACACTGTGTTAGGTTGATTGTTAAATGTAAGTGAGTTTGTTGTGCCAATTAATATTCCAGATAAGTTACCTGCCAAAGATGAGTTACAAGGAGAAAATATCTTTGTAATGAGTGAGAGTCGCGCGCTAAGTCAGCAAATTCGTCCAATGAAGGTGCTCTTGCTTAATTTAATGCCCAATAAAATTGAAACAGAAACTCAAATCTTACGTTTGTTAGCTAACACGCCTTTGCAGGTCGATGTTGAATTTTTACGTATTCACAGCAATATTTCTAAGCACACACCGCAAGATCACATGAATGATTTCTATCGTGACTTTGAGGATATTAAAGAACGCAATTTTGATGGACTTATCATTACTGGCGCGCCGCTGGGCGATGTCGATTTTGATGATGTAATTTACTGGGAGAAAATTACGGCTGTTTTTGATTGGTCGACGCAACATGTGACATCAACGCTCTTTCTGTGCTGGGCGGCCCATGCTGCGTTTTATCACTTGTACGACATTAAGCGTTATATTCGAGATCGAAAGATTGCCGGTGTATTTTTACATCATCGTCATCAATCGCATGATCCGCTATTGCGTGGCTTTGATGATGACTTTTGGGTGCCTCATTCACGACTCGCTCAAATGAAGGTTGATGAACTTCGGGCGCATCCTGATTTGGACATTTTAGCGGACTCAACAGAGGCGGGGGCTTATCTTGTTGTTAGTAAAGACAGACGACGTCTGTTTGTATTAGGCCATCCAGAATATAACGTTACGACCTTGGCTGATGAATTCAAGCGCGATGATACCGCGGGATTAACCCCTGATGTCCCGAATAACTATTTTCCCGCGGATGATCCGTCGCAGTCGCCAAAAGGCTGCTGGCGTAGTCATGCAAACCTGTTAGTGTCAAATTGGCTAAATTACTACGTATATCAAATAACGCCGTTTGATTTGTCACATTTACACCGTAGAACACCGTGGGAATAACACACTTTAGAAAAGTCTCGCTAGCATTAATTGATAATGACATTATAATTGCCGCCTAATCATCATTAGGTGATTATCGTTCTTATTATCATTGAGTGGTTCGTTGAATTATTTATCTATTAATCGTTGTTGGCTGGTCTTTTGTTTGATGTGGTGCCCTTCGTGGCTATTTGCCTCTGAAAACAATATTGAACAGCTTATTAATGATTTTCCTGTTCAAGCCATTAAACAGTTATCAACAGATCGTCAAAGCTCTCCTTCAAAAGAGCACTTGTCAAACGCAGAGCGCAAACTAGCACGTATTCATGTCGCCATTGTGCAGGGGGCTTTTGAGCACGCTAACGAGCAATTAACAGCGGTTAACCAAGAGCTGCTATCTAGTAATGAGTTAGCCTATTTTTACTATTTGAATGCACTTAATCTTGCTCATCAATTTAATGGCGTTGGCGCGATGGACTATTTAAACCGTTTAAAGGTGGCAGATAGCCCG
>MPDF01000078.1 GCA_001874365.1 Gammaproteobacteria bacterium MedPE
GAGTACCTGGCTACGAACCAGGCGGTCGGAGGTTCGACTCCTTCCATGCGCGCCACTCCTTTCTTTTTTTAATAAAAATTTCTTATCTTATTTCTATTAAATTAATTCTGTTGAATTTTTTGTAATTTCTAGTACTTGCTTCACTCTTGTATATCATTTTGTCATATCGATTTATAAATGCCCCTATACCAATTGCATTAAATATTTGCCCACTTGTGCTTGCTAAAATAAACTCAAACGTCGTTGCTCTCAATCCTCACAGTCAGCTATTAGCCGGCAATCTGCTCCTGCATTGCCCTAATATCGACATCCATGTCGACATCAATCGAGCGCCTTGTTTAAGTCTATTTTCCCTAAGCACAACAAGATCACTGACTTAATGCAATTGGTATAAGCTCAATAGTCATAGTATTTCCTCTGTTGTTATCTGGTTAGGTGAAGAATGTTTCGCAAAAACAGGTATAAAAAATTGAGTTGGCAGATTTGGTAAATGAATCTGTCGACGCTGAGTGGCTTTTTTCTCGCTGAGATCAACACGTATAAATTTATGCTGAGTCGATTTAGAATCTCTCGCAGCATGTCAAATTTAATGATTCTTGCTAACCTCTTCTGTTGGCAGTAAAAATATTCACTTAAATAGCAAAATAATCTAATAATTATTATTTATTTCAAAAACGACTAAAAATGCCAACTTGACGTTTAGGTAAACTTTAATTTTCAATATTATTGTTTGAATACAGCCCTAATAGGTATCGAAAAGTTGTATGAACAGATCACATATCTTATTGAATCTGCAATTTATATCGAAAGTATTACTTAATTTGACGCTGCGAAATTTCCCTTTATATGTTGTTTAAGTTTACCTTAAGGTAAAGCTGATCAAATTTACATTCTGTTTACATTACTTCGAGCTTTAAAATACCGTTTAAATGGTAAGTTGTTGATTATTATTAATTATAATAGGTTTCTTGGGTGGTAAAGTTGTCATACCAATTGCTATTGCATCTATTTTAAAGCACAGGTATAAATGTGTCGTCAAAGTTTTACATTCGTAAATTAATTGTTAATTACGTTTGTTTTAGTCACGAAAATGAATTTTAATGCTTATAGGTTGACTATTTAGTTGATTTTTTAACGTTGAATTCAAATGGCCGTTTAAATTGTTTGAGGTGGGAAACTGTTATGGATATTACACAAGCATTATCTACTGCAGCCAACATTATGTTGTTGGGTATGGTATGTGTATTTACGTTTTTAAGCATATTAGTTGTAGCGATTAAATTGCTAGAGCGTTTTGCTGGCGGTGAAGTTGAGGCAATTCCTCAACGTAAACCTGCTCCTCAACAGGGTATTGATAATAATATTGTTGCTGCAATAAGTGGTGCAGTTCATCAATATCGTCAATCTAACTCAAACAAATAGTTACTTCGCTAGAAATAGGAATTGTTATGTCTAAACCTCTTGCTTTAACCGACGTTGTATTACGCGACGCGCATCAATCATTGTTGGCAACACGTTTCCGTTTGGAAGATATGTTGCCTATTGCTGAAAAGCTCGACAAAGTTGGATTTTGGTCGCTCGAAACCTGGGGCGGAGCAACGTTTGATTCGTGTATTCGTTATTTAGGTGAAGATCCTTGGCACCGTATTCGTGAGCTTAAAAAGGCAATGCCGAATACGCCGCAGCAAATGCTTTTACGCGGTCAAAATTTACTAGGTTATCGTCATTATGCCGATGACGTAGTCACTAAATTCGTTGAACGTGCACATGAAAACGGCGTTGATGTATTCCGTGTTTTCGATGCAATGAACGACGTACGCAATCTTGAAACTGCCCTTAAGTCGGTCGTTAAAGTAGGCGGTCATGCACAGGGTACTATCTCTTATACAACGAGCCCTGTTCACAACCTGCAAACGTGGTTAGATATGGCGAAGCGCCTTGAAGATATGGGCGCGCAATCAATATGTATTAAGGATATGGCTGGTCTATTACGTCCGTTTGAAGCGTATGAACTTATTACTAATCTTAAGAAGACAGTTGATTTACCTATTGCAATGCAATGCCACGCAACTACTGGTTTGTCTACTGCAACGTATCAAAAAGCGATTGAAGCTGGCATCGATATGCTTGATACAGCATCGTCATCTATGAGTATGACGTACGGTCATACTGCAACAGAAACGGTTGTCGCAATGACTCAAGATACTGAATTTGATACTGGATTAGATTTGGTCTTACTTGAAGAAATCGCTGCTTACTTCCGTGATGTTCGTAAAAAATATGCCAAATTTGAAGGTAGTTTACGTGGTGTTGATGCTCGTATTCTTCTAGCACAAGTGCCAGGCGGTATGCTAACCAACATGGAAAACCAGCTGAAAGAGCAAGGCGCTGGCGATCGTATGGATGAAGTATTACTAGAAATTCCTAAAGTACGTGAAGATCTTGGTTTTATTCCACTAGTAACTCCGACGTCACAAATCGTTGGTACGCAAGCCGTATTAAACGTACTTACTGGCGAGCGTTATAAGAGCATTTCTAAAGAAACTGCAGGTGTACTTAAAGGCGAATATGGCGCAACGGCAGCACCGAAAAATGCTGAGCTACAAGCGCGTGTACTTGATGGTGCAGAAGAAATTACTTGTCGTCCTGCCGACGTATTGGAAGATGAATTTGAAGCGCTATCTGTTGAACTACAGGCATTAGCGAAAGAAAAGGGATTCGATTTAAGTGATAACGTGGATGATGATGTTTTAACGTACGCGTTATTCCCACAAATTGGCCTTAAGTTCTTAGAAAACAGAAATAATCCTGATGCATTTGAGCCACATCCAGACAATGAAGTTGCACCGGAGCCTGCGCCTCAAGTTGTTGCCGCAGCGCAATCTGGTGGAATTGAATCTTACAGTGTTCGTGTTAATGGTCAGGCTTATCAAGTTGAAGTTGGTCCAGGCGGTGAAATTAGTGATATTGCGCCAGTTGCCGCGTCAGTAGCGGCTGCTCCAGCAGCAGTAGCAAGCGGCGAACCGCTAGCTGCGCCACTTGCCGGGAATATTTTTAAAGTGCTGGTCTCGCCAGGACAGCAAGTAGCCGCTGGTGAAGTGGTTATGATTTTAGAAGCGATGAAAATGGAAACTGAAGTTCGCGCCGTAAATGCGGGTGTTGTTGGTCAGGTTAGCGTTAAAGAAGGTGATTCTGTAACGGTTGGCCAAACGCTATTAACGTTGTAGTCGAGGTTTAGATGGAAGGTTTAATGAAACTGTGGAGCGATACTGGCTTAGCCAATTTCGTTCCCGGCCAAGTGGTCATGATGATTGTAGGCGCTTTATTGCTCTACTTGGCAATTGCACGTGGTTACGAGCCGTTGTTGCTATTGCCAATAGGTTTTGGGGCAATACTGGCCAATATACCGGCGGCAGGCTTCACCGATGAAGGTGGTTTGTTGTGGTACGTTTATCACGTTGGTATTGAAACGGGCGTATTCCCGTTACTCATCTTCATGGGCGTTGGCGCAATGACCGATTTTGGGGCGCTAATTGCAAATCCTAAGATGTTGTTTTTAGGAGCCGCAGCTCAGTTTGGTATATTCGCAACGTTATTCGGTGCTATTACACTTAACTTTATTCCTGGTTTTGAATTTAGTTTGGCTGATGCTTCTGCAATCGCGATTATCGGTGGCGCCGACGGTCCGACGGCAATATTCTTAGCCTCGCGTTTAGCACCTGATTTACTCGGTGCCATTGCGGTAGCTGCTTATTCATATATGGCGTTAGTACCGATTATTCAACCGCCAATTATGAAAGCGTTAACGTCGCAAAAAGAGCGTGAAATTGTCATGGAGCAACTGCGCCCTGTTTCTAAGAAAGAAAAAGTGTTGTTTCCGTTAGCGGTTCTGTTTATGACCATTTTATTCTTACCAGCAGCGACGCCACTTGTCGGTATGTTTTGTCTAGGTAACTTAATGAAAGAGGCTGGTGTTGTTGATCGTCTAAGCAACACAGCGCAAAATGAACTGATTAATATCGTCACCATATTCTTAGGTCTTGCGGTTGGCTCGAAATTGTCAGCAGATAAGTTCTTAACGGTGGAAACTTTAGGTATCTTACTATTAGGTGCAGTGGCCTTTAGTATTGGTACGGCTTCTGGCGTAATGATGGCTAAAATATTAGGTAAGTTTTCTAAAACACCTATTAACCCATTGGTTGGTGCGGCAGGCGTATCCGCTGTACCTATGGCGGCGCGTGTAGCCAACAAAGTTGGATTAGAAGCTAACCCTCATAACTTCTTGTTAATGCATGCGATGGGACCTAACGTTGCTGGCGTATTAGGTTCAGCGGTTGCCGCGGGTATTTTATTAGCGATTGTTGGTGGCTAGTCGATAAATCTATGGCTTCAAATAAAAAGCACTTCTTATTGAAGTGCTTTTTTTATGTAACTTATCCCCGTTACCAATGAAATCATGCACTTTCATTGATAACGGGGATAAGTGTCGAAGATAAGACAATAGCTAGCGTTGATTTAGACAAGTTGTCCAAAATATCCCTATTGTTCTTTATCGTTAATACAGCTGTTTACGGGGAGACAAGCCATAACATTAAGGTGAAAAAAATACCGAGTGCAGCACCAATCCCTAATATTAGTTTAAAGCCTTGTTTTCCTTGTTTGAGAGTCCACCCTTTATTTTTTAGGTAGAGCGCCCACAAAATACAAAGAATAATTGGTAATAAGAATATTTTTGTGATCATGAATCTATTATCATTGGGCAAATTTATAACGCCACTCTATCAAAATGTGCATTCCCAAGCTACTGATAAGATGGCAATACAATCGTTAATGTTTCCCTAACCTAAGGAATAAAACCATGCCACATTCATCATTGCCTTCCACATTCAATGCGATTGAGTTATCTCAATTTGGAGATGTTGAACAATTAACGATGGCGAAAATTTCTCTGGTGCCATTAGCGGCCAATGAAGTGAGAGTTAAAAACACCGCGACATCAATTAATCCTATTGATTTTAAAACCCGCCAAGGGCTTGGTTGGGCTGCTCAGGAGAATGCTGACAAGCTGCCAATGGTTTTAGGATATGATGCCGTCGGAACTGTAGTGGAAGTTGGCGCTGATGTTAGCGAATTTAAAGTCGGTGATAGCGTGATTGGTTTTGTCGGTTTCCCGCTAAAAGCAGGGTGTTATAGCGAATATATCATTGCACAACGTGAAGAGCTTGTTGTCGTAGCGCGTCATTACAATGCGCTTGCCGGACTGCCATTAGCTGGGCTTACTGCGTATCAAGGATTATTTGAACATGGGAAATTAAAATCCGGTGAAACGGTCTTAATCAGTGGCGCAAGTGGTGGCGTGGGTTATTTGGCGGTTCAACTGGCTTTAAATGCTGGTGCAAAGGTGATAGCAGTTGCTGGAAAACATAATCATGCTAAGTTGCAAGAGCTAGGAGATGTGACTGTTGTTGATTACCAACAAAGCGATGTGTTTGAAGAGTTACCAGCAATTGATTTATGGTTTGATTTAATTGGCGGTGAGCCCGCTATTTTGCAATTGACTGCGGCGAATGCATTAGAGCGACTGGTGACTGTACCGTCAGTGAGTAAAGATTTTGTTTGTGATAGTGTGCTTGGCAAAGCGTCTGAATCAACAGGTATGTTGGTCAAAGGTGATAAGGAACAGTTAACTAATTTAGTGCGTGCGGTTGAAAACAACAACTTACGACTCAATATCGGAAAGTACATGATGTTATCTCAAGTGCAAGAAGCACATCGCTTAGCTGAATCGGGTACATTGTCTGGCAAAATCGTGCTGACAATGAATCGATGATTTTTACACTATTTATCTCAAGTTTTTTGGCGGCCACTTTATTACCTGGTGGCTCTGAAGCCTTATTGATATATGATTTAACACAACGGCCTGAATTGGTCGTGACGCTAGTGATAGTCGCCAGTATTGGTAATAGTTTAGGTAGTGTGACTAGCTATGGTTTAGGCGTTATTGGTGCCAAAAAATTAACTGAGCAACAACTGGAATCTAAAGCAGCATTGTGGGTAAAACACTATGGTGTCTATTCGTTGTTATTAAGCTGGCTACCGCTAGTTGGCGATGTTATATGTGTTGCCGCAGGGTTATTTAAATTGCCATTATGGCGCAGTATTATTTTTATTACTGTTGGAAAAACCTGCCGTTACACAGTGATTGCCATGATATTTTTTGCAGCTTAAGCACGACATACGTGTTTTGTTACATAAGCTGCTTGTTGCGTTTAGGTCGCAATGATAGAGTCGTGTGTGCGACGTTGAACATAAGTAGAGAAAAATTTTGATTAATTGTTATAAAGACAAACTCTCCCAATTAAAAGATCCGAAATTCGCGCCAATTTTTACGCAAATTCAACGTGGTATTGAGCGAGAAGCTCTACGAATGAATGAGCAAGCGGAATTATCTGACAAACCTCACGCCAAAGCACTAGGCTCAGCCTTGACTCACAGTGATATCACAACTGATTATGCTGAATCACTATTAGAATTTATTACGCCAGTGCACAAAGATATTGATGAACTGGTGGATTACCTTGCTGATTTACACCGCTTTACGCTAGATAATATCGACGGTGAACTGTTGTGGCCAATGAGTATGCCTTGCATGGTGGCCAAAGAAGAAGATATCGAATTAGCCGATTACGGCACATCTAATGTCGGTCAAATGAAACATATTTACCGTCAAGGACTTAAACACCGTTATGGCAGTTTAATGCAGGTTATTTCGGGGCTGCATTTTAATTACTCGTTAGGTGATGATGCATGGCCTGTGCTGCAAGAATTCTTTAACGACGAGAGTGACGTGACAGACTTTCGATCGACTCGCTACTTTTCTTTGATCAGAAACTTTCATCGCCTAGGTTGGGTTGTGCCTTACATGTTTGGTGCATCGCCTGCATTGTGCGGTTCATTCATCAAAAACGACATGCCTTATGATTTCGAAAAATTAGGTAATGGAACTTATTATTTAAACCACGGCACGAGTTTGCGCTTGAGTGACCTAGGTTACACTAACAGCGAGCAAGACAACTTATCAATTTGCTATAACGATATTGAAAACTATGTTAATTCGGTTAACAACGCGATTTCAATGCCGTCTGAAAAGTTTGAAAAGATAGGCCTTAAAGAGGGAGATGTCTTTAAGCAACTCAATTCAAATGTATTGCAGATTGAAAATGAACTCTATGCACCGATTCGCCCTAAACGCGTGGCTAAATCAGGTCAAAAGCCTTCTGAGGCGCTAGAAGAAGGCGGTGTTGAATATATTGAAGTGCGTTCCCTTGATGTGAACCCATTTGTTAATGTTGGTATTGATAAAACACAGATCCGCTTTTTAGATATGTTCTTGATGCATTGTTTGTTGTGGCAAGACAAGCCAATGAGCCAAGAAAAACGTCAGCAAAAAATTCGCAATTTAAACAACGTCATTCTTAATGGACGTGAGCCTGGATTGATGTTGGAAGAAGGCGATAGTGAAATATCACTTGAAGATTGGATGACTCGCTTATTTGATGCGCTTGGCACCATTGCTGAGCTATTTGATCATCACAACGGTGGCACTGCTTATCGCGATTGTTTAAACGAGCTACGTCCAATGGTGAGCGATCCTCAGGCTACGTTATCTGGTAAATTGATGACGTTGCTAAAGGCTAACGAATTAGACAATACGCCGTTTGGTGTCGCGCAAGCTCAAAAATTCAAGCAAGAGTTTAGTGAACAAGATTATCGTCAATTGTCTGCTGAGACGTTACGTCAACGCGCTGTTCAGTCTTTAGCTGAGCAAGCTGACATTGAAGCGGCAGACACTCAGTCAATTGATGACTACCTAGCTGACTATTTTGGTAAATAAACTGAACGAGAGCTTTAACTCATGGATCTGATTTTATCTCGATTTCAACGTATCACAACACTCATCGCCATGAGTGTTGTGGTACTCATTAGCAGTGGTTGTGCGACATCACCGCCCGCTAACCCAGAGAATATTTGTGCTATTTTCCAAGAGCATGAACACTGGCATGAAGCTGCATTAGATACTAAAGAAAAATGGGGCGTGCCAGTGCATGTGCCAATTGCCATGATGTATCAAGAGAGTTCATTTAAAAGTGAAGCGCGTCCGCCAATGCGCTATTTTCTCGGTTTTATTCCTTATGGACGTGCAAGTACGGCTTATGGTTATGCTCAGGCCAAAACAATGACTTGGGACGATTACGTTAAAGAAACCGGTAATAGCTGGGGCGATAGAAACGACTTTGCAGACGCGATAGATTTTATGGGATGGTTTATTTATAAAACCCATAAAATTAATGGCGTTTCAAAATGGGACGCTTACGGCCAATACCTGAATTACCACGAAGGGTGGGGCGGTTATAAACGTAAGAGCTACAATAAAAAACCTTGGCTTAAAAAAGTTTCGCAAAAGGTTCGCTCACGTTCAAAGCGCTATGCAGCGCAATATGCTAAATGCAAAAACTCGCTGTCTGATAGCTGGTGGTAAACTCCTTAAAGGGCGTTCATGATAGAACAACAACTTTCGCAACTCTTTGGTTTCGAACAATTTAGAACGGGTCAACAACCCGTTGTCGACACTATTCTTCGCGGCGAAAGCGCCGCAGCAATTTTTCCAACGGGTTCAGGTAAATCCTTGTGTTATCAGTTTCCTGCGACTCAATTACCACACCTAACACTGGTTATCTCACCGCTGCTAGCCTTGATGCAAGACCAGCTTGCTTTTTTGCATGGCAAAGGTATTGCGGCTGCGACGATTGATTCAACGCAAACGCCACAGCAAGCTCAACAAGTAATGAGTGATATTAGAGAAGGACGTTGTAAAATATTAATGGTGTCGGTTGAACGTCTTAATAACGAACGTTTTCGTCAATTTTTATCTCAGATCCCGATTTCATTATTAGTGATTGATGAAGCCCACTGTATTTCTGAGTGGGGACATAACTTTCGTCCAGATTACTTAAAATTACCCCGTTATCAGCGTCAATTTAATATTCCTCAAGCGCTTTTGTTAACGGCTACGGCCACTGAAAAAGTAGTCAGTGATATGGGCGATAAGTTTGCGATTGCGCCGCAAAATATCACGTTGACTGGATTCTATCGTTCAAATCTAAACCTTCAGGTTGTTGGCTGTGAAAGTGATAAACGATTGATTACCTTGGCTAAGTGGCTTGATGGTAAACGCCATCAATGCGGCATTATCTATGTAACGTTGCAAAAAACAGCGCAGACGCTCGCCAGTGATTTGGCTGCGCAAGGGTTTAATGCCATAGCTTATCACGCTGGCATGGACAGTGATGAACGTCGCCGTATTGTTAATGAATTTATGTCAGCGAGCAATCAAATCATTGTCGCGACTATCGCGTTTGGAATGGGTATTGATAAGAGTGATATTAGATTTGTTGCGCATTATGATATGCCTAAATCTATTGAAAATTATGCCCAAGAAATTGGCCGTGCCGGACGAGACAATCAACCAAGTGATTGTTTAGTATTGGCGAATACCGATAACTTAAATGTATTGCAAAACTTTGTTTACGCCGATACGCCGCCACGCTCTGCCATTAAAGTCGTGCTCGATCAAATTCGCCAATTTCAAGCGTCTGGGCAATGGGAAGTGGTCGAAAATAGTTTATCAAGTGACGCGAACATCAGGCCGTTAACCTTAAAAACATTGTTGGTTTATTTAGAACTCCTGAATATCATCAAGCCAAGCTACAGCTATTTTGCGCAGTACAAATTCAAAGTGTTAACGTCTAAAAATGATATTTTTTCTCGATTTGATGGCGAGCGTTTACAGTTTATAGAGGCCATATTTAACGCCTCTAAACACGCCAGAGTTTGGTCAGTATTAGATTTTGATGTATTGGCTCAGCAATATTCCTGTGAACGTTCACGAGTTATTGCTGCATTAGACTACTTGCAGCAGCAACAAGTGATTGAGTTGCAAACAGCGCAAATGACTCAAGTATTTCAAATTAACCCTAAGATATTTGATGGTGAAGCGCTGATTGAAAAGTTATGCGTTAAGTTTAACGAAAAAGAAGACAGTGAAATCAATCGTATTGCTCAACTGATGGATTTCTTTGTCAGTCAACAATGTTTGTCTCAATCGTTGTCACAGTATTTCTCGGATCATAGCTTGCAGCAAGCCTGTGGCCATTGCAGTGTTTGTGCTGGTCATGTTGCCGTCATGCCGCCGCCTAAACCACTCATGCCACTGTCTGAATTTGACTTTCAATCACTCACTAATGAAATGACTGATAAATATCGAGACGCAACGCAGCAAGCTATTGGCGTGACTTTGTTAGCAAGGTTTTTATGTGGCTTAACAACGCCCATATTTACCAAACTAAGAGCGCGTTCAATGAGCAGTTTTGCGCGATTGGAAGCCTATCCATTCGCGCAAGTGCGTCAATGGATTGATGAGCAGATCAGGCACCCATGAAAACGGTAAATCCCAATTGGCGCGTCCTGACTATTGGTGACGGCGATCTGTCTTTTTCTGCCGCCCTTGCTAACAAATTAGCTGGTGGTCACCTAACCGCAACAGTGTTTGATAGCTTGCAAACGCTATCTGACAAATACGGTCTTGCGCACTACCGACAGCTCAAGTCGTTAGGTGTTGACGTCGTCACCAATGTCGATGTTACCGATCCTCAAACATGGCAAGAGATTGGACAATCGAATCACAATAAATTTGATTTGGTGATCTTCCAATTTCCACTGATCCCAAATGATTTTTCAGCAAATCAGTATCAACAATTAAGCGCGCAAGGCTCCACTAATACACTGAATCGATGGCTGCTTCATTGCTTTATTAAGCATTGTTTTGAACATTTTTTAGCAGCTGATGGTCAGCGATTAGCGGTAATTACCTCAAAGGATGTGAAGCCTTATCGGCAGTGGAATATTGAAACAAGTTTGCTTAAAGGATTAACTTGCCGTTATTTAGGGCGTTGTCATTTTGATATCGAGTCATTTGATGGCTATCAAGTACGTAATGTCGATAGAGATAAATTTGTCAAAGATACTCAGGCGTATAGCTATTATTTTAGTGATAAGCCTCAAGAGATCCTTGAGGCTGAATTAGACATGCCAGCGTATTGTAATAACTCACAATATTGCGCCATGTGCCGTGTGGGTCCCATAGAGACACAACAAGATTGGCAGGCGCATCTGGTGTCAAAACGTCATTTAAAAATGGATGAATTTGAACAACAGTGGCGCGGCTGGTTAACACAGCGCCAATGTTAGCTATTAACTATCCTTTTCAGGCGCATCGTCGATTAAATCAACCCATTCACCTTCTTTTGCTTCGTCGCCTTTACTAATTGCTTCAACCATATCAGACGCAACGTCAGGAACCACGTCAACAACAGCGCCGGCTACTTCTGCGGCTGTATCTGGAGATATTTCGGCAAAGCGTTGTACTAGCTCAATCGCTAATTCAGACTCATTTTCTTGTGGCGAAGACTCAATAATAGGCGAGTCAGGTTCGTGGAAGTTAGTCGCAAGTTCACTCGCAATGTCGACCGCGGCTTCAGGCAAGCCATCAGCCATCGCAACGGCAACTTCAACGGCTTGTTCTGGTGCGCTGTCCCAAATTTGAGCGGCGATATTTAGCGCTTCTTCGTCGCTTGTATCATCTTCTCTATCGGCAGGGCGTAGTGCTTGTTGTTCATCACTGATAACCTGTGCGTAATACTGCGCGACTTGAGTTGCTGATTCCGGCGCATGCTCTACGGCAACCTTCGCCATTTCACAACGCAGCTCTGGCAATGACTCTGCAATTTGACTCGCCACACTAACAACTTGCGTTGGGTGCCATTGTGCAAGTTTTGAAACCAAGAGATAGGCAAGCTCTGGGTTTGTTGTCACTAATGCTTGTGTTATTTCTGGCATTTGGAACGGCGCTGCTTCTTGCATGACTTCATAAAAACGTAATACATCGATGCCATCTACCGTTGCTATAGCACTGGCAATTTCAACGCCAGATTCTGGATTATCAATAGCGATGGCTCGCGCCATTTTAACTGCTGCTGCGGGATCTAACTCGGCAAGATCTTGTGCCGTACGAGCTTGCGTCGATAATTCTGGCTCAGGCGCTATATATTCTGTTCGAGGATCTAACGCCGGAGTGGCCGCTAAGTTAGCTGTTTGCATAACAAAAGATTCTTGATCGGCAATTGGTAGCGCTTTTCGTGCGCCCATGCGATAAACGACAAATAGCGCCAAAAACACTTCAATGATGATAATGAAATAAAACAGGGCATTAGCGCTTAACGACTTCATCAGCAGTGAGCTTGTATAAGGACCTATCACGCCACCAATTGACTGAATTAAAATCATGGTACCCATCGCCGCGACCATCTCGCTTTGTTTTAATTTATCTAAGGTTTCTGATACACCAAGGGGATAAAGACAAGCAAGCGTTCCGCCGGTTAACAATGTCGCAAGAATTAACAAACTTGATAGTCCGTTACCTGAACTGAAAGTCACAACAACGGCTGAAACAAGTGACAAGCCAATCATGCCTAATAACACCGTTCGGCGATCGTATTTATCTGATAAATAACCAACGGGGAATTGCATGATAAAGGCGCCAAAAATAGCAAAGCCCATGTATAACGATAAGTTAAAATCAACGATTGCCGAAGATTTAGCGAAAATTGGTAACAGATTAAACATCGAGGCATAGACGACGCCAGAGACAAAACACACCATCATGCCAAGCGGTGAAATTTGAATGAGCCGCTTAATGGACATGGATTCAACGTTATCGACTTGTGGCCCTTTATGACGACTCAATACCACGGGTGTAACAGCCATGCACAAGAATATTCCCGCGAGTACAAACAACACACTTTCTTGAGGATCGGCAGCATTCATCAAGAACTGCCCCGCAAACAAACCACCTAATGCCGTGCCATGATAAACAGACAATAACTTGCCACGATTATCTTCAGTTGCACTATCACTTAACCAGCTTTCCATTGCAGTAAAGGCACAAGCATTACAAAAGCCCAATACCACACGCATCAATCCCCACAAAATAGGATCGGTATGCAAGCTACATATCAAAATGCTCACCGCACTTAAGGCAACACAGCCAGCAAACATGCGAATGTGACCAGACTTCTTTATTAAGTTTTTACTGTAAATGGCGCCAATAATAAGACCAATAAAATACAGAGATAACACCATACCAATAGTATCAGTGCCGACACCATCGAGACCCATTCGAACAGGCAGTAATACATTGATGAGTCCGTTGGCAAAGAACAGAATAAAGCAGCTGATGAACAGCGAGATTAATGAAATGAGTGTGGTTTTCACTGGTGCCCCTTATCAGTGGGATTCGGCAATTTTAGTAGATTGTATATTATCTCAGGGTTTTGTTTAAAATGCGTTACACATTGTCTGCAAATACAAACTTTTTTAGAGAGTTCTGTACTAATCAACGATAACATCTCTTTAGGAATGTTTTCATTCATACACCAACACGATTGTGGGGTTGATACTTGGCAATCATTAAACTGGTGACATATTGGGCATTGCAGCATATTTAGCTCGTATTTTAGACTGATAATTGGTGATTGAGTGCGTTGTTATGCATCTGACTAAAATGACATAACTTTGCAATTGAACCTAAGTATATTACTTGATATCGTGGCGTTGAAATTTATTGTGCCAATTTATCTAAATACGTAATGAACTATTTTATTTAGGATTTCGGCTCTTGAGGTAAAAATGTTAAGTAGTATTGCCGCCATCACAATTCCATTATTATTATTAATGTTTGTGGCATTTTTTATATTTGAAAATAATCGAAAAAAACACATTGCAGCACAAAAGCTTGCACTCAGCACTAGAATTAGTGACGCCAAAAATAGCTATAAAGTGGATGTTGAACGATTCTGTGAAGAAACGCAATTAGCAATAAAAGTACGCGACCAGCTTTATACCATTGCTAACAATTATTTTGTCTATCAAAGTATTAGCGAAGACAGCGTTGCCGTTTTTGAAATTACTGTTAATAAACTCTCGCAAAGCTACAGTCAATTACTACATCACTTTAATGAACATGACGATTTAGAAACCGTTCACGAACGCATTGAATTGTTTGTTGATAATCTACCGACGCAGCCAAGAGGTTATAACGCTGGTTTTTACCAAAACAGCCTAACCACCTTGAATCATTTATTAATGATTCCTGAGAGCGCCTTAGAAAGTACTGACAATGACGAGCATAACAGCGAAGAGGAAGTCGACGATAATTCGACAGATCAAGAATACGATCAAGCACGAAGCGCCTAGGAAAGAACGTTTATACATCGTTTTGAATGAAAACTAAGCGCTTAACGAATATTTAAAAAAAAGCCCTTTACCTTCACCTAAGCTTATGTATAATTCACCTCGTTCGCAGGGGTGTAGCTCCAATTGGTAGAGCGCCGGTCTCCAAAACCGGATGTTGTGAGTTCGAATCTCTCCACCCCTGCCAATCAGATTTAAAGAAAGCCGATATATTGAAAAATGTATCGGCTTTTTTGCTTTCTGA
>MPDF01000079.1 GCA_001874365.1 Gammaproteobacteria bacterium MedPE
CTTAGTTGTTGTGGTTTTATGTACTTTTCACCAGCAAGCAAGTGACTTTTATTCACCACCAATACCAATTCATAATCAAATACTGGTGTGTAAACAAGGCCGCGTTTGTACAGCGGATCTGGGGTGACTAATGCGTCAATATCATAGTTAATTAACGCGCCCATGCCGCCAAATTGAAACTCTTGTTTCACATCAACGTCGACATTTGGCCATTGATTCAAATAGGGAGACACGACTTTTAACAGCCATTGATAACAAGGATGGCATTCCATGCCTATGCGCAATGTGCCGCGCTGGCCTTGTGAAAACTGGCTCATCAACTGCTCGGTATGTTCAATTTGTGGCAAGACGCGATTGGCAAGTGACAAGATGGATTGACCCGCTTGGGTTAAACGGAGTGTTCTACCTTCTTTTTTCCAAATTTTTACGCCAAGCTGCGTTTCAAGTTTCTTCATCGCGTGACTTAGCGCTGACTGGGTAAGAAATAAGGCATTCGCTGCTTGAGTAAGTGTACCTAACTGATCAACTTGCTGAACGATAGCAAGGTGCGTGCGTTCTATCATACTAATCTATGACTCTAATTCATGAATTTAATTGTTTATAGCATTCTTTATTCATTGTTTGAATAAATTACTTCATTGGGCGATTAAATCTATTGAGCGGAGTTCTTGCTTACGACGCTGATTTTATTGGCGTGTCCTTTGATTAGTCATCGATCCTACACTAGGGTTTATTCGATAGCGTATTTTCGTTGTCAGCTGTTACATATAATCTAATCAAGGAGTATAGAAGTTATGTTATTTATTACCAATAGAGCGCCTAAAGGAGCACTTCAAAGAGTGCCAAACCAAAAGTTTGAATTTGACCTTGATAATAATGCCCCTGCAAATTCAGTTTGTTTTTGTCAGCGAAATGGCGCCGATGATTACACTGAAATTGGTGCTAGTGCATTGATGAATGCGCTAAAGCGAAGTGAACCAAAGCAAATACTATTGTTGATTCATGGTTTTTCTAATTTACCAGAACCAGATATTTTCCCGCGTGCGCAAAAACTGCAAGCACTGTTTGATAAGAAAAGTCCTAACTTAGTACAAGTCGTACCGCTTATTTGGCCTTGCGATAACGACTTTGGAATTATCAAAGATTATTGGGATGACCAAAAATCTGCTGATTTAAGTGCGCCAGCTTTCGCGAGGGTATTGCAAAAGTTTATGGCATGGCGTGACGGTGCATCTGAACAAGATCCATGTTTAAAGCGAATCAATGTGCTAGCTCATTCAATGGGCAATCGTGTATTACGTGAAACCATGAACTGGTGGGATAAATATGATTTGGCTGATGGTGTACCGTTACTGTTTCGCAACACCTTTATGGTAGCGGCTGATGTGGTTAACGAAACATTAGAAAAGTCTGAAAAAGGAGCCTTGATAGCGCAAGCTTCTCGCAATGTGAGTGTATATTTTGCCAGTGACGATTTAGCGCTGCGCTCAAGTAAAATATCCAACCTTAAAAACAAAGTCGCCTCACGCCGTCTTGGTCATACAGGTCCTGAAGACATGAGCAAGGTAGCAAACAACGTGTATGCCTTTGATTGTGATGACTTTAATAATACCTACGATAAACCCAAGGGACATTCTTACTTTTTAGAAGACAATAAAGGATTATCAGGTAAGGTTTTTAATCATATTTACGACACGCTCGTTAAGGGGCGAGTGAGCTTAAATACTCAACAGCGGCGCGTAAATGTATTGCCGCTCAATGATTAACTATTTTGTAATAACTTGACAAGGCGTGCCAGCCCCTTTCCTCGGTTAGTGGTCTTCCATGCGATATATAACGGGAGCGATGCTGTTGGCGAAGACAGTGTCAGCTCCCGTAATTCACCAGAGGTTAGTTCATCGATAATACGTGATCGTGGTATATAGCCTGCCCCAATACCTGCTTTAATAGCATTGATTTTGTAGTCAATGGTGGGCACAAAAAAATGACGACTATCTTCAAACACACCGAGGTTGCGGCGAATGGCGTTGATTGCACTGTCATGAGTCACGATGGTTTGATGTTTTTCTATATCTTTTTCTGATAACGGTTGGCTTATTTTAGCCAGTGGGTGTGCACTATTTACGACAAAAATATTGTCCACATTGTGCCATTCTCGTGTGCTAATGCCGTATTGTGTTGGCACCGGCGGAGCGCCGCCTATAACAATATCAATTCGGTCATCTATTAATGCCTCCCACGATCCATTTAACACTTCTTCACTCACATCAATTTCAATGGTGGGATGTTCACTGATAAATCGCTCTAGGATTTTAAATACGAGTAAGCTGTCAACAATTGAATCGATGGCAATGCGCAGCTTAGGCTCCCAGCCATTGGCAATGGTTTTTGTTTGTTCAGATAATTTGTCGGCAGCGTCTAATAATAAACGCCCCTGTGTTAGTAAATGCTTTGCTGCTGGTGTTAAAACGTTACGACGGCCTTGACGAATGAACAAGGTAACTTCTAACTGTTCTTCGAGTTTTTGCACAATATACGACAATGCAGAGGGGACTTTGTTTAGCTGCTGCGCCGCTTTGGCGAAACTGCCTTGCTTATCGATGGTGTCGAGTACCGTTAAGGCTTCCAATGTAATTGGTGAAGAATGATCAATGGTCATGGTTACTCTTATTGTTCAAATTATTTGAATATATAGAGCACTTTATCACGGTTATTCTACAGAATGTTACTAAGTAGAATAGTTATAACATTCTACAGATGAGATTAATGATGATTGAACATATTCCATTTGAACAACTTGGCAAAGCTAACCACGGCTGGCTTAATGCAAATCACCACTTTAGTTTTGCAAATTATTACAACCCAAAACGCATGGGCTTTGGCACTCTGCGGGTGATTAACGACGATAAAATTGCACCAAATACGGGGTTTGCAGCACATCCTCACGACAACATGGAAATTATTACTTACGTCAGAAGTGGCTCTGTTTCACATAAAGACAGTGTTGGTAATAGCGGCGTGACGAAACAAGGCCAAGTACAGGTAATGAGTGCTGGTACTGGCATCGTACATGAAGAGCATAATCGAAGTGGTAAAGAGCTGACGTTGTATCAAATTTGGATACAGCCCAATGAACGCGATGTCACGCCGCGTTGGGGCACTAAAGACTTTCCGGCAATGCATGATAGTCAATTACCGCTATTAGTGTCGGGTTATCCGAAAGATAAAGACGCGTTATTTATTCATCAAAAGGCGCGGATCTATGGCGGTAAAGTTAAGGCTGGTAAAACTTTCACCCATCCTATTAATCATCAAGTGTATGTGTTGGCATCGAGCGGTGAATTTACTATCGACAATGAGTATTCTACTGCCAGAATGAAAAAAGGCGACGGCGCACAGGTGACCATGTCTCATTCATTTAAAATTACAGCACAGACAAACTGTGAAATCGTAATAATTGATGCACCATGATATCCGAGTAGCGGCTTCTGGGGTATCATCACACCTCATTTAGCAAAGGATAAAATAATGATAAAAGGTAAGTGTTTGTGTGGTGAGGTGCATATCGAATTAAACGGTGAAGTGAGTGATATCATTCATTGTCATTGCTCTTTGTGCCGTAAAAATAGCGGCACAGCCTATGCGACAAATGGTTTCATCGATGCGGCTCAGTTCACTGTAACCAAAGGGCAAGAACGCCTAAGTTCGTTTTCATTTAAACCAGGCCGCTATCGCTACTTTTGTGAGAACTGTGGATCGCCAGTTTATAGTGCTAACGACGACGATCCTACACGTTATCGATTGCGCTTAGGGATTTTAGATTCGGATATCTCACAGCGACCTATATCTCATAATTTTGTTTCTTCAAAAGCGAATTGGGAAGATATGGACGCAAATCTACCTCGCTACGATAGCTTCGAACCTAGCCGTCAGTAAAATGATGAATTCCCTTTGCAGGTGGTAAAGCAATATTTCCAAATGACCAGCATTTAATGGCGGTTAAGCTGGTATAATGCTTGGCTAAAATCGCTTAATGAGTAGAACTGTTGACTAGCCCCATAGAACACAAAAAACCAAACATAGAATTTATCAGCTTAATGGCGTTTATGATGTCTTTAGTCGCGTTATCTATTGATGCGATCATGCCTGCAATGACGATGATTGAAACGTCTTTGCAATTAACCGAATCTCAAGATATTCAACTGGTGATTTCATTAGTATTGTTGGGGCAGGGATTTGGGCAGCTTTTATTTGGTCCATTATCTGATACTTTCGGTCGTAAACCACTTATTTACGCAGGCTACAGTGTATTTCTTGTGGCTACTGTTGTGTGTATGTATGCACAAACTTATGAAGCGCTGCTTATAGCACGTTTCATGCAAGGGTTTGGGCTTGCCGCACCGCGTGTGTTAACGATGGCAATTATTCGCGATAAGTACGCTGGGCCACGAATGGCACAGGTTATGTCTTTCATTATGGTATTTTTCATTCTAGTACCGATGATTGCGCCTTTGATGGGCCAAGGTATTTTATTAGTAGCAGAGTGGCATGCGATTTTTGGTGTTATGCTGACATTTGGTATTTTGTCACTGATTTGGTTCGCATTGCGCCAGCCTGAAACATTAGCGCCAGCGCATAGAAAAGAGCTAAAAATCAGTGTGCTTTGGGCAACATGTCGTGAAGTGTTTACCACTCCAGTTGCAATGGCATACACCTTGGCAGCAGGTATTTTATCAGGCTCTTTCATTTCCTACTTGGCAAGTGCGCAACAAATTTTTGGCAATCAATATGAATTAGGTGAATACTTTGCGGTTTATTTCGCTGGTATGGCATTGGTATACGGTATCGCGTCGTTTTTTAACGGTAAATTTGTAGTACGTAAAGGCATGCAATACATGGTTTCACGCGCCTTTATGGTGCTAGTCACTGCATCAATCATTTTTATGCCCATTGTTATCTCGCAAAATTATATGCCGCCACTGACGTGGACCACAGCGTACTTTGTTGTTGCATTTGCCAGTGTGGGTATTTTATTTGGTAATTTAAATTCTCTGGCAATGGAACCTTTAGGTCATTTAGCTGGTTTTGGTGCTGCCGTTGTAGGTGCTGTTTCAACGTTAACAGCTGTTGCCATTGCGCTCTTTATCGGATCGTTATTCGACAGCACATTATTCCCACTGATGTTAGGATTTTGTGGGTGCAGTCTCGCAGCTGCTGTTGTAGTATTCGCCATCGAACGATTTAGAACTGTGGAAAGCAACAGCCAATCATGATTTTAGTGATAGATAACTACGATTCTTTTACCTATAACATAGTCCAATACTTTCAACAGCTTGGCCATCAAGTTGACGTTGTTAGAAACGATCAGGCCACCTTGTCGACAATTGAAGAAATTGCGCCTCAATATTTGGTTATCTCGCCTGGCCCGTGCACACCTAATGACGCCGGAATTTCCTTAGCGGCGATTAAATATTTTGCTGGAAAGTTGCCAATTCTTGGTGTTTGTTTGGGACACCAAGCAATAGCGCAAGTCTTTGGTGGTGACGTTGTGTTAGCACATAAAGTGATGCATGGAAAAACATCACTCATTGAACACGACGGTAAAGGCGTATTCAACCAACTCCCAAATCCACTGCGCGTAACGCGCTATCATTCGCTGGTGGTTGAGCCAACGACGCTACCTGAATGCTTTGAGGTTTCTGCTACTGTTGATGGTGAAAACGGTCAGGAAATTATGGCTATGCGCCATAAAACGCTGCCGATTGAGAGTGTACAATTTCACCCTGAATCGATTTTAACTGAGCAAGGGTTATCATTGCTTGGTAACTTTATAGAGCGTTATAAAAAGCCATAAAAAATGAGAGGGCATCTCTGCTCTCTCATTCAATCTACTATGCTAAAGGCGTTACTTAAGCTGGTTTGTGATGTGGCATTTGATCTGGTCTTGGCACCCACTGGCTAGCAATGAGTGAACATGCTGCTAATGCGGCGCCAGCATAAAATACTAATGAGTTATCAATGAGCCAAATTAATCCAAAGAGTGCAGGAATGAAGACCGCTGCAATATGGTTAATGCTAAAACTCACGCCTGCACTGCCAGCTAAATCTTTAGGATCAGCTATTTTCTTAAAATAGGTTTTTAAAGCTATCGCCATCGCGAAAAATAGATGGTCTATAACGTATAATCCGGCTGCAATAGTGCTTGATTCAACCAATGCATAACCAGTAAAGACGACGATTAAACCGATATACTCTAATGTAAGCGCTCTGTGCTCACCCACGCGGCCAATCCAAGCACCAATTTTGGGTGCTAAAAAGAAATTGATGACATGATTTAGGATGTATAGAGCGGTCACTTCAGCGACTGAATAGCCAAATTTTTCTACCATTAAGAATCCTGCAAACACCACAAAAATTTGACGACGGGCACCAGATAAAAAAGTAAGTAAGTAATATAAACTATAGCGTTTCTTTAGAATGAGTTTCTTATGTTGAGCTTCACCGTGGTTGAACTGGGGCATTGCAAGAAATAGCACGATTGTTAGCACGATACCGACACTGCCAAGTGCGATATAAACCCACATATATTGCGCATCCAATAGGCTAAAAGCTATCCAAACTGCACCATAAGCGATCAATGCAGACGCCGACTTTATCGAAAGTAGTCGACCTAGTTTTTCGGCCGCTTCATCATGAGAAAACCATTGCAGGCTAAGAGACTGGTTAATAGTTTCGTAATAATGAAATCCTATCGACATAAGAATAGTGGTGGCATATAAACCGTAAACGGTGGGGAATAATCCGGTGATAGTGACACCAATCGACAATAGCGCTAATGACACGACGGCAAAGGTTTGCTCCTTGAGTACCAATAATACGAACACCGCGGTAAAAGCGAGGAAGCCGGGAATTTCACGCAGCGACTGCAACATGCCAATTTCAGCACCGGTAAAGCTGGCACTTTCTATGGAAAAGTTATTAAGCATAGCCAACCATGCGGAAAAAGTTATCGACATGGTAATGGTCGCGAGTGCTAGATAGACAAAGGGTGTTTGCCAGTGTGTTGGTATGAATGATTTCATGAATAATATCTATGGAAAAACAACGGTGATTGATTATAAGATATCCAAATTATGACTAGTAGTCGCAATTATGACAGATAATATAGAAAAACAGACAATGAAAGGTTGGGTGCTCACTCAACGATCAAAACATCGAGAATTGACTCATCCCATTATGCCGGTGCGACGGGATATGGAGCCAATGGTTCAAGTGGTAAAGCACAGTCATACATGGGGGCAACTAGTTTATGCATCTCAGGGCGTAATGCAGGTTATTGCTGATGATGGACGCTACATTGTGCCGCCTGGGCAGGCATTGTGGTTGCCGTCAGGCGTGGAGCATCAAGTGTCGAGCAGATATGGCGCAAGCTTTAGAAACTTGCATATAGATTCTGCACTTTGCGATGTTTTGGGAAGCAAGGTGTATACCTTCAATGTTGAGCCTTTATTACGAGAACTGATTCTGGTGATGTGTGAGTGGCCATTTGACTATGAAATGACAGCCGAGCGTCAGCGCTTGTTTGACGTGTTAATTGATTTGCTAAAATCGGCGCCGAATACAGGACTATTTATGCCGTCAATTAATGATAAAAGACTGTCGCCGATTGTTGAAGCGTTAAGTGCTGATCCGAGTCATAAGAAAACACTAGAGCAATGGGCAGCAGAAGTCGGTGCGTCGAGTAGAACATTAAATCGATTATTTAATCAGTATTTTGGATTGGGTTTTAGTCAGTGGAAACAGAAGTTTAGGATTATTCAGTCGTTGGATTTATTAGCGCAAGAGCACTCGGTTAGCAACATCGCATCGCGATTGGGGTACGAATCGAGTTCAGCATTTATTTTTGCCTTTAAAAAACACATGGGATGCTCACCTAGATCGTACTGCAAGCTCAATCACAGCTAGCAATTTTCCGTTAATCTCCTTACAATTGAGGCTCCTTGCTAACATTTTTATTGTGATAGAAATCAATGATTAGCAGACGCCTCACTGGAGTAATTGCTCTGAATTTTTGCAAGGCGTTGATATAACAATTATAAATAGGAATTTTCATGAAAAACTTGCTCATTGCATCTCTCGCGTTAGGTGCAACTGCCTGTACGACTACTGCCTCTAAAGTTTCAGCGCCTGTTGTTAATCAACCGGTCGAGGTTATTCAAGCCGCCCAACCATTATTGTCTGGTGAAGCGTTAACGATGAAGCAGATTATGGCAGATCCGTCATGGATGGGAATTGCACCATCAAGAGCAAACTGGCGTGATGATAATTCTATTTTTTATTCATTAAAGCAAGCAGACTCGCCATTATACGATGTATTCGTACAAGCCTTAGACGGTAGCGCAAATAAATTATCGTTAGCTGATGCACATTTGTCTGCTCAAGCAAGTGGTGTTGCTAATCGTGATAAATCTAAGAAAGCATTTGCTTATCAAGGCAATATTTTTATTAAAGATTTGCAATCAGGAGCCATTAAACAACTAACCCGTGATTCGATGCGTCGTTCACAATTACAGTTTCTCACGGATGGTCGCCTAGCCTTTAAACAAGGTAATGCTTTTTATGCGATGGATATAGCGCATCAAGGTACGCAGTTATTAGTAGAAATCAAATTTGCTAAGGCACCAAAGGCACCGACAACACCGACAACTTACATTGGCGCTCAGCAACATCGCTTGATTAACTATGTCGCGCTTGAGCAACACAACAAAGCTGTGCGATATAAGAATAAACAAGATCTCAAAGCACAAAATAAGACGTTGGCTACGGCGCCGTTTTATCTAGATCCTAAGCATCGCTTAGTTGAAATGAGCTTAAGCCCAAGTGGTGACAAGCTGTTAGTAGCCACTAAAGATAAAAGTGTCTCATGGCGTGCTAAGCACGATATTATGCCTAATTACCTTGGCAGTGAAGGCTATGTTGAAGCAGTAGACGCTAGAGCACGTGTGGCAGAGGCTAAACCAAATGCTCACAGCCTGGTTTACATCGATATTGCTAATCGTAAACAACAAACACTAGATTTTTCACAATTGCCTGGTTTTGATGACGATGTATTAGCAACAGTTAGAACGGAGAATTTTGCTAAAAACGGTAAAACATACGAAAGCAAGAAATCGGCTCGTAATATTACACTATTACCAGATTGGACATGGCGTCAAAGCGCTATTTCATGGAATGATGATGGCAGCGCATTAGCGATCATGTTAGAAGCTAATGACAATAAAGATCGCTGGTTAACAAGTTATAACTTTACCGATAATAAATTAAAGACCTTACACCGTTTACATGACGACGCATGGGTTAATTACACGTTCAATGAATTTGGTTGGTTAAATGATAATACGAGCCTTTATTTCCTTTCAGAAGAGAGTGGATATTCACAGGCATACACGGTTAATTTGGCAGGTAAGGTCAACCAAGTAACTAAAGGTAAATACGAAGTCAGTAGCGTAACGCTCAGTGATGATGGCAAAACAATTTTCTACAAAGCCAATAAAGACCATCCGGGCAAATACGAAATCTATCGCACTGATTTATCAACTAAGCAATCTACTCAGTTAACAAAACTCGGTGGAATGACAGATTACAAATTAAGTCCGAATGAAGACAAACTGTTATTAACGCACTCTTCGTTATTACGCCACAACGACCTTTATGTTGCTGCAAGCGATGGACAGGGCGATGTTAAACGTTTAACAGATACAGTGAGCGAAGAATTCGCAAGCTATGATTGGCAGGCGCCTAAAATTGTTGCTGTTCCTTCGAGTCATGGTGAGCAACCAGTTTATGCAAAAGTGTATTTACCACAAGGCTTCGATAGCAAAAACGCTGAATCTTATCCTGCTGTAATTTTTAATCACGGTGCTGGATATTTACAAAACTCACACTACGGTTTTTCAGGGTATTTCCGTGAATTCATGTTCCATAATTTATTAGCACAGCAAGGTTATGTTGTGATGGATATGGATTATCGCGCATCGAAAGGCTACGGACGTGATTGGCGTACAGCTATTTATCGTCAAATGGGCACTCCAGAAATTCAAGATTTGGAAGATGGGGTCGATTACATGAGTAAGTACTTACAGGTTGATAAAAGCCGTGTAGGTACTTATGGTGGTTCTTACGGTGGCTTCATGACTTTTATGGCGCTGTTTACGAAACCTGAGCTATTCCAAGCTGGTGCTGCGCTTCGTCCAGTAACTGACTGGGCACATTATAATGACGGCTACACGTCAAATATCTTAAATCGTCCTAACGATGATGATATTGCGTACCGTAAAAGTTCGCCAATCGAATACGCAGAAAACTTGAATAAGCCACTACTAATTATGTCTGGCGTGCTAGATGACAACGTATTCTTCCAAGACAGTGTTCGTTTGGTTCAACGTTTGATTGAGCTAGAAAAAGAAGATTTTGAAACGGCTATTTATCCGGTAGAACCGCATGGTTTTAGACAGCCATCAAGCTGGTTAGATGAATATCGTCGTATCTTTAAGTTGTTTGAACAAAACTTAAAGAAATAGATAGAGGCACTGTGATAGTGCCCAATTTTTATAGAGTTAGAAAGGTTTATTGTGAGTCGATTAAAAAGCTGGTTATCGAAAGAAAACAAATCAATCCAAAGCGCCGAGCAAAAATCGCGGCGACCTGCGGCTAATGGCGACGCAAAAAGTGGATTAAAATCAGCTGGTGTTATTGAGACCGAAACAAACTTTTATCGCTATTTGGTCAGCAAGGCATCGTTGCTACCGCAAGCGGAAGATTTCGATAGTGAAATTCCAGACAATCGTATTTTGCTCGATGTCGAGTTAGCGCCAGCATTGGCTCGACAAGCAACTAAGCAAGAGAATAAAGAGCTATTTAACGCATTAAAAGCGCAGTTGTTTCAAGATGTTGAATCCCGTGTAGAAAATAGATTGTTAAACATTGACGAAGAAACTTATCATCGTTTTTCGATCTCACCATATCTAATGGATGCTGTGAACATCGTTAATACGAAAGCGGCGTCTATTTCGCGTATCAAACCGTTAGCGTTAAAACATGCTGGGCTAGTGCAAAACTTGGTTGGGGTAATGAATCGTTTTGGGCAGATTAAAAAATCGGATGATAAGCCATTAGAGCCTAAAGACGCTGAACTGTGTCTAGGTTTTTTAGGTATTGAAAAAATTCGAGTATTTTTGCCTTATTTGATTGTTCATGAGTCCTTAAAGGACAGCGGAACAAAGTTTCACCAAACGTCTCGTAAAATTTGGAATCATGTTCAAATCACCGCTCAAGCTGCCAGTGCATTAGCAACATTGGAGGAAGGGCTTGATCCTGACGAAGTGTATATGTTGGCGTTATTCCACGAAATGGGGGCAACCATGTTGTTACATATCGTGGATGAATGCTTTTATGAAACACGTCGTGAGTTGAGCCGCGATGCCGCTGACTCTGGTGCTTCTGAAGTAAGTCATAAACTTGCAGACATTACTTCCGCGGTGCCTGTACTTGACCGTCTAATGCCACTTAAGGCAAAGGCGTTAAGTGCTGAAATCGCAGCTCGATATAAGCTCAACTTTTTCCGTTTGGCGCCCACGCTTGAAGAACTATCTCAATCAATGAGTATTGATGAAATGGGACCTGCGGCACGAGTTATCGCTCAAGGTAGAAGTTATGCTGTATTTAAGCAAATGTACAAAGAAGAACTGATTGATAAAGTGCAAGCAACGGCCCTATTAAATTATTATCGGATAGATACTGACAAAATTAAATTACTTAATAAGCAAAAATACTTAAAAGTACCTAAGGTTGAACCTTAGACATTTCTTTAATGCAAGTTAAATCACCATAATCTATTAGCTGGCACAGGTCATTTTCTTGTGCCAGTTTTTTATAGGTGGCTCTTAATTTTTCAACAGTGGCTATTGGTGTTTTTAAACTAACTGCAATTGATGGAACTGAAGAAAAAGCATACCCTATTTTTTCTAATTCATTGATGTCTAATCCCGACTCCTGAGCGGCGCGTTTAACCTGATGATCAGATGCGATAACTAGCTTGACTCGTCCAATTTTTAACATGCCAATTGTTTGTCGAACATGCGATACACGGCTAATATTATTAAATCCATTTTGAGTGACAAAGTTGTCATTGGCCGTATCTATTTGAGTGCCTATGGCTAATGTTTTGAGCGTTGATAAATCGCTGTTAGTGAGTTTTGACTTTTTTAGCGCGTAAAAATTAATTTCTGCATCTGTCGGAAATCGAGCAATCCAATGAAATTTTTCTTGTCGTAAATTTGTTCTGTTGATCGTATAAATTAATATATTGGGCTCTGTTGTCGCTAATTTGTATGCGCGAGCCCAAGGCAACACCGCAATAGAATAATCGAGTTCAGACGCCGCTAATACCTGTTTGACCAAGTCAGTGTGTGGCCCTTTTACTGTGCCTCTCTCAAGATAATTAAATGGCCATAGGTTTTCCGTGACCACTGTCATTGGTTTTTCGGATGCGGCAGATTGATTAGCATTGCAGCACAAGGCGATGGCAAATAGTAAAGTGAATATATGTCTAATTAACGTCATTTAGTTACTACTCAATAGCTGCCGTTGTGGCGTAATACACTCATTGGGAACTATCTCCATAATCTTGCATAACCCTTCTTGGCGCGCTAACTCAATAGCAGCTTGTTGGAGTTTCTTCACTGTGACTTCTGGTGTCGTACGACTTAATGCAATGGCAGGTTTCGAATTAAAAGCAGTGCCAATTTTTACAATGTCTGAGCGTTGCATATCATTATTTCTCAATGCGTGAAGAATGGCATTTTCGGAAGAAATGATTAAATCTATTCGTTGCTTTTTCAGCATACCAACAGATTGAGATATTCTCGATACTCTGTTGATGTTATTGAAATTATTTCTCTTTAAAAAAGCATCATTGACGGAGTCTATCAAGGCTGCAATTCGCAATTCCTTGAGAGATTGAGGTTGTTTGTTCGCAAGAGGGCTATTAGATAATGCGTAGAAATTACTTTCTACCTTGATAGGGATTTGGGTTACCCAGTGAAACTTTTCATTACGCTCCGGTGTTTGGTTGATCGTGTAGATTAATACGTTGGGTTTGGTCAGTGCCATTTGATAGCTTCTAGCCCAAGGTAGCAGTGCTAATGTGTAATCCATATCAGCTTGCTTAAGAATACGTTTAACCAATACCGTGGCGCTGCCTTTTATCTGGTTATCTTCTAAATAATTGAATGGCCAAAGATCTTCAGTCACAACTAATAGTGGAGGATTCCTAGCGAATACAGCTGAACTAAATAAATAGCATAGCGCAACGAGAAAGCACTTCATTTAGTTTCCTTTTAATATGATGAAATTGGCCAATTTACCTTTTAGCAAAGTGTGATTTTTGATGAAAAATACAAAAAAATGTTATTTTTTTCGTAAAAAAATACAGTGACTAGCTACCGAAAATTTTGACTATTTATTCGCAACAATTCAATAGATTTGTTTATTTATTCACTTATTATTTTTAGTTGATTAAAGACGATGCTCTGAAAGTAATATTTGGTGCTTGAATTTTAAGCGACCGTGAAGACATTCGCTTAAAATTCTGGGATACTCTGGCCACAATTTAATAGCTCATTAAGAGTTTATTAAGCTTATTTACCCCTCTTCAGCACGAATGAAGAGAAGATAGAGGATTAATTTTATGTCAGAGAAAATGCAAGTAACACGTGAATTATTTGATGAAGTAATGGTACCTAACTACGCACCATCAAGCATCATTCCCGTACGTGGTGAAGGTTCTCGTGTATGGGATCAAAATGACAACGAACTAATCGATTTCGCTGGTGGTATCGCGGTTAACTGTTTAGGTCACTGTCACCCAGCACTTGTTGCTGCTGTGAACGAGCAAGCGAGCAAAATCTGGCATCTAAGTAACGTAATGACGAACGAGCCAGCGTTACGTTTAGCGAAGAAATTAACTGACGCGACGTTTGCTGACCAAGTTTACTACGCTAACTCAGGCGGCGAATCAAACGAAGCGGCACTGAAGCTAGCACGTCGTTGGGCACTAGATAACTACGGTAAAGAAAAAGACCAAATCATCGCGTTTAAGCAAGGTTTCCACGGTCGTACTTTCTTCACAGTAACAGTTGGCGGTCAAGAAGCTTACTCAGACGGTTTCGGTCCTAAGCCGGGCGCAATCGACCATGTTGCTTACAACGACTTAGAAGCACTTAAAGCATTAATGTCTGACAAGACTTGTGCCGTA
>MPDF01000008.1 GCA_001874365.1 Gammaproteobacteria bacterium MedPE
GGGTTATTATTTTCCTTGGTTGAAAGTGAATCATTAATGCCACAAGCAAGAATTGCCTTAGGTGTTGGTTTTTTAGGGGCGTTCACGACGTTTTCGACATTTTCACTCGATACAGTGTTAATGCTCCAAGCCGGTGAGTTTCAAAAAGCAATCTTAAATATTCTATTCAATTTATTCCTGTGCTTGAGTGCAGTGTGCATTGGATTGTGGTTAGGCAGCAAATAATGAACAACAAATTTAACAGCAAGAAAACAGTGGAAGAAACATGTTAGATCCTAAATATCTTAGAACCGAGTTAGAAGAAACAGCAGCGCGTTTAGCAAAACGTGGTTATGAATTAGATACTGATGCGCTAGCGCAGCTTGAAGAGCGTCGTAAAGTATTACAAGTATCCACTCAAGAATTACAAGCGCAACGTAACTCCCGTTCTAAGTCAATTGGTCAAGCAAAAGCACGTGGTGAAGATATTGCACCACTACTTGCTGAAGTAGGCGAATTAGGCGATCAACTTGATGCAGCAAAAGCTGAGTTAGCAACGCTTTTAGGTGATATTGATAATATCACCATGGGTGTACCGAATTTACCTGACAGTGAAGTACCTTTTGGTAAAGACGAAGATGATAACGTTGAAGTATTACGTTGGGGCACGCCGCGTACTTTTGATTTTGAGATTAAAGATCACGCTGATGTCGGCGAAGCGCTTGGCGGAATTGACTTTGCCGCGTCAGTTAAATTGACGGGGTCACGTTTTGTCGTGATGAAAAATCAAGTCGCTCGTATGCACCGTGCACTTGCACAATTCATGCTTGATCAACACGCTGACAAACATGGTTATACCGAAACTTATGTACCTTACCTTGTCAATAGCGATAGCTTACGTGGTACAGGTCAGCTACCTAAATTTGGTGAAGACTTATTCCATACAAACCCAGCGAATGAAGAGGGCACTGGCTTAAGTCTTATTCCAACGGCTGAAGTACCACTAACGAACTTGATGCGCGATGAAATTGTTGATGAATCAGTATTACCACTTAAGTTTACTGCCCATACACCGTGTTTCAGAAGTGAAGCAGGTTCATACGGTCGTGATATTAAAGGCTTAATTCGCCAGCATCAGTTTGATAAAGTTGAAATGGTGCAAATCGTTAAACCTGAAACATCAGACGCTGCACTAGAAGAGCTAACAGGACACGCTGAGACTATTCTTCAGTTGTTAGAACTACCATATCGCAAAGTCTTGTTATGTACAGGTGACATGGGCTTCACAGCTGCTAAAACTTACGATCTAGAAGTGTGGTTGCCTACGCAAGATTGTTACCGTGAAATTTCTTCATGTAGTAACACACGTGATTTCCAAGCGCGTCGTATGCAAGCGCGTTTCCGCAGTAAAGAAACCAACAAGCCAGAATTAGTACACACACTAAATGGCTCTGGGTTAGCGGTAGGTCGTACACTCGTTGCTATTTTAGAAAATAACCAGCAAGCAGATGGCACCGTAACTGTTCCTGAAGCGCTTCGTCCTTACATGGGAGGTTTAGCTCAGATCGGCTAAACATCACGTGACATGAACGATGAACAGCGGTTTAGACGCATGCTCTATCGAGCCATGCTGCTATTGTTCAGCGGTTTACTAATGATTATGGTGGTAAGCGCTGTCGAATTAGTAATAAAGTATGCTTAATGCGGGAACACAAAAACCACCTTCGGGTGGTTTTTTTATGTTTGGAACTTAGTGATAAGCAACTAGAGGTAATATGTTAATTGATTGACAGTTATTAACTTTATGATTAGTTTGGAGAACTGATAAACCGCCAATTTCTTGGAGAGTAAATTGTTTTTCATCAGCTTCTTTGTTTTTATCGCAACTATTTTCCTAGCGCTATGGTTTGGGCGTTCATTATCCCTTTTTACCGATCAAACTTTCCCTACAATCTTATTGTTAGTCACTGTGCCTACTATTGGTTTTAGCGCTGCTTTACACTCTTTAAGCTCAATTAAAACCACGATTAACGCAGTGAGAAAATCTGAGTCTAATAGCTTGGCTCAACACGTACTTCGCTCTTGTGGAAACATCGCACTTCTAGTCGGAGTAACAGTAAGTATTATCAACTTAATGTCCATCGGATATAACTGGAGCAATACTGCTGATTCGGGCTACTTAGGTGTGGCTGTCGCTACTGTTATTATGTCTACGTTTATTGGCTTGGTTGTGAAAGTTTTATGTGTTGTTGGTTTTTATAGGGTTCAAGGTGAATGATATTTTGAACTAGTTCTTTTGGTTGCTATTTTCGTTGAAGATAAATTACACTCGCTCCGACTCATTTCGGACATAAAAAAATCCAGCGCATGCGCTGGATTTTTAGTCTATCAATCGTTAATTGATTAGTGATCGTGTGCTGCACCTGCACCCTTAGGTACACGGATAGATTCAACCATATTAACAACGTCTTGTGGTACATCCCCTGTCATTTTCGAAACAACGAATGCTGTACCAAAGTTAACCAACATACCGATAGTACCGATACCTTCTGGAGATATACCAAATAGCCAATTTTCTGGCTTGTTACCGGTCGGGTTCACGAACTTAAAGTAGATAATGTAAGTTGCCGTAAACAATAGACCTGTAATCATGCCTGCAATAGCGCCTTCTTTATTCATCTTCTTACTAAAGATCCCCATGATAATCGCTGGGAAGAGAGACGATGCAGCAAGTCCAAAGGCAAAGGCAACAACCGCGGCAACAAAACCTGGTGGGTTAATACCGAAGTAGCCAGCCATTACGATACCTGCTGCTGCTGCACCACGTGCCCACATTAATTCCTGCTTATCTGAAATATCAGGACGTAATGTTTTCTTCATTAAATCATGAGAAACTGACGTTGAAATGACCAGTAGTAAGCCAGCAGATGTTGAGAGCGCTGCGGCTAGGCCACCGGCGGCAACTAACGCAATGACCCATGCTGGTAAATCAGCAATTTCAGGATTTGCTAGTACCATGATGTCACGGTCAATTTTCATTTCATTGCGTTCATCGCCTGAGTAGAACATTTTGCCATCACCATTTTTATCATCAAATGTGATTAAGCCTGTTTTTTCCCAGTTTTTGATCCAGCTAGGTGCGTCAGCGTATGAAGTACCTTGGCCATAAACTTTAGAACCATCTTGCATTTGTACTGTTGGACCATTGATTGTTTCAATCATGTTTACACGTGCAAATGAAGAAAGTGCTGGAATAGTCGTATACATAATACCGATAAATACGAGTGTCCAACCCGCAGAAATACGCGAATCTTTAACTTTTGGAACGGTAAAGAAACGAACGATTACATGAGGTAGACCCGCAGTACCAATCATTAATGCACCAGTAATACAGAATACATCAAGGGTTGATTTTCGGCCTTCGGTGTACGCGCCAAAACCGAGTTCTTGGGATAATCCATCAAGTTTTGCTAGGAGATAGCCTGAACCATCGACCATTTCACTACCAAAACCAATCTGCGGAATAGCATTACCTGTCATCATAACGGAAATGAAAATGGCAGGAACCATGAATGCAAAAATTAATACACAGTACTGAGCAACCTGTGTATAGGTAATACCTTTCATACCGCCTAATACAGCGTAGAAGAATACTACTGCCATCCCAATGACAACACCCGTTTCGATCTCTACTTCTAAGAAGCGTGAGAATACAACACCAACGCCGCGCATTTGGCCTGCGATGTAGGTGAAACAAATAAATATTGCACAAACAACGGCAACTATACGTGCTGTGTCTGAGTAATAACGATCGCCAATGAAATCTGGGACCGTGAATTTACCGAATTTACGCAGGTACGGAACCATACATAATGCCAGTAGAACGTAACCTCCAGTCCAACCTAGTAAATAAACTAGGCCATCAGAACCTGTAAATGACACGATACCAGCTAGTGAAATAAATGAGGCCGCTGACATCCAATCTGCTGCCGTTGCCATACCGTTCATGACTGGTGGCACACCGCCGCCAGCAACATAAAACTCTTTTGTTGAACCTGCGCGGGCCCAGATTGCGATGCCAATATACATCGCAAACGTTAGACCAACGATAATATAGGTTAATACTTGTACATCCATCTTATCGCTCCTATTCTTCTACGTTATATTTTTTATCAAGATTGTTCATCTGCTTAACGTAGATGAAAATCAAGGCAATAAAGACATACATGGCACCTTGTTGAGCGAACCAAAATCCTAACTTAAACCCCATAAAAGTGATTTCATTGAGTTGATCAATAAATAAAATGCCGCATCCGTAAGATACAACAAACCAAACCGCCAATAATTTCAGCATAATCTTCAGGTTTTCTTTCCAATAACCTTCAGCTTGTTCTTTGCTCTCGAAACTCATATAACTGCCCCCTTTTGTTTAATAGTTATGTTGGAGTTACGAAAGTTAATCTAGCAAGCATGCTAGGCATAGGAATCAAGACCTTAGTCTAAATAGTTAGTCTGTCTTTTAACGTAGCGTGTAGCTCAAAATGAATAAAGCCTAATAAACAGCGGGTTGTAACCAAAATGTTACAAGTTGAAACGAGGCAGATTTAATAGTTTGTTAGACGAAGGTCTAGTAAGTAAACTGCTGTTTTAAAATGAAATTTGAACAAATACTCTAGATTCGAGACGCAAGATTTATCAGCAATATGCGTAAACTACACTATAAGGTGTAACAGAATATTACTATTTTGTGGTACTTTATTCTTATTGCTAATTGGTAGTTGGTACTTAGGTGGGTTGTTTAAGACTGAGCTATCCGTAAACTTATGCCCGTTCAAAAGGATTAGTTTTGCTGGCTGTTGAAACTATGTTGTTATCCTATTCTTATCGAGGTTACATTGAAATTTTCTGAAGACTCTAGTCAAGCGGCAAATTACTTAAGGCGCGCGGTGCCGAAAATGGTTGAACACGACATTGTACCTAATCCGCTAAATTATACGCTTTGGTATAGTTATTTTTCACAAGCATATCCATCGCTTAATAAAGCGTTAGAAGAGACAGTTGCTCGATATGGAACCTGTCCCGTTGACGTCAGTGAATCTTTGTTCCTTGAGCACATTATTAAGTCCGATGACCAATTACGTCAAAATGGCATGATTCAACAATCACTTGTTCATTTGGTTAGTGGTTTATCTGGCACCATTGCGGTAACGGCGCAAGAGACTGCTGTTTATTCGTCGGCGCTAAAAGAAAATATCATGGAGTTGGGGACGTCGGGTCTCAATGATGAACTGGTACAAAAACTTAATGAGCTCAGCTCAAATGCAAGTGGCCTGTGTAGTACTAATGATGCGTTTCAATCTCAACTTGCTCAAGCAAAATCTGAAATTAATGCGTTAAAGCAAGAACTCGAAAAATCACAATCACAAGCGTCTACTGATGCATTAACTGGGCTGGCAAATCGACGGGTTTTTGAGTCTATTTTCGCCCAACATGCGCATAACAATGAGTTGCCAATGTCTGTCGTTATGATTGATATTGACCGGTTTAAGAACTTTAATGATACCCACGGTCATATGATGGGGGATCAAATTCTTCAATTTGTGGGCAAGCTATTAAAACAAGAGTGTCCGGCGTCAGTGACTCCTGTTCGATTCGGGGGCGAAGAATTTGCATTGTTGTGTCCTGAGTTGGCAATCGACAATGTGAGAGATATTGCTGAAACTATTCGTACTAAATTATCTAAAGTTGCCTTTAGCAATAAGCGTACAGGAGAGCGTATTGAGCCTGTAACAGCTTCATTTGGCATTGCTGTCAAGCGTTCTAATGAAGTGCTCGAAAATTTAATTGAGCGGGCTGATAGTGCTTTATATACGGCGAAAAATAATGGCCGAAATCAAGTGCAATTAGCGTCACAATAAAATGCCGTGACAAGGATGTCATCAAAAAACGACAACAACGTGATTTAGTGTTTAAATATAAAAGGAAGAATTTTACAAAAGATATGTACTAGAAATAAGAAGAAGTGGCGCGCATGGAAGGAGTCGAACCTCCGACCGCCTGGTTCGTAGCCAGGTACTCTATCCAGCTGAGCTACATGCGCGCATCAAATTCCCATTTTATTAATGCATTTAATAAAATGGCGGAGAAGGAGGGATTCGAACCCTCGATGGGATTTAAAGCCCATACTCCCTTAGCAGGGGAGCGCCTTCGGCCACTCGGCCACCTCTCCGTTGACGAGGCATATTATAGAAGTCCTAAAATATGTCAACATCGTATTTCATCAATTGCTTGTTAAATAAACGAATTTATGAAAATTCTTTAGTTACCACATCAAATCATCGGGAATTTGGAAGTCGGCGTATGGATCATCTTCGTCAATCTCTGCTGGTTGATTATCATTTTGAAGAACGATGTAGTTATCATCAACCGCGGCAATCTTGTCTGCGGCTAGTGTTGGCAGTAAATATATGGTGTCATCAAAATGACAAATAGTAATCCGCCCTTTAACCAACGCATTGTGGTTTAGGTCATTCAGCAATAAACGTTTCACTTTACCGTCTAACGCATAGTTATATTCAAGCTCACCTTCATAGTCTTTAATATGAAGTTGGGCGATCATTTGTTTAACTTTACCTTGCTCTGATTTTTTATCTAATGCGTGTTGAATAGCCGCATTTTTTTGGGCATCTGTGGCCGCTTGTTGTTGCTTCTTTGCATCGATCTCATCTTGCAGCGACGTGTCTGCTTCGACTTGTTTCTTACGAACGGCCTTATTCTTTTTACGTTTTTCGCTGCGGATTTTATTAGCAGATTGTTTGTTCGCTAAACCTGCCTTTAATAATTGTTCTTGTAACGACGCCATCTTTGCCTCAATGGGGAAATACTAAAAGATTGACGAATGATATCAATCACCAATTCAGTTGGCTAGATAAAGTTGGTGCTTGGTGATATACGCCTCGACAGCAGGTGGCGTAAGGAATGTAATAGGGTGGTTATCGCTAATTGCTTGACGCATCTGCGACGATGAAATCGCCAATGGAAACGCATGATGAATATAAATTCTGCCACCTAGACTGTCGCTTAAATCTTCAATGCTTTTTGTTTCATGTTGTTCAAGTAGCTTGCGAACATCATCATTGTTCTCAATATTGTACCCTGGGCGTTGTGACACAATTAGATGGCAATGTTTGAGTATTTCTTGCCAGCGATGCCAGGTCGTAAAATTAACAAGTGAATCCATACCCATTAAAAAGCAGAGTGGATGTTCTGGATAATTGTCTCTGAAATGATTAATGGTGTCGGCGGTATAGGAAATTCTCGGGGAGTTTATTTCTATATCGCTTATCTCAAGTTGCTGACAATCTTGTGTCGCCAATTTTAGCATCGCAAGACGATGCTCGGCGGGGATCTTTCCATCCTGCTTATGAGGTGAGACAAAATTAGGAATCATGGTTACATGGCGCAATGACAAGGTCTGACATATATCAAGCGCACTTCGTAAATGACCATGATGAACTGGATTAAAAGTGCCACCGAACAGACCAATAGGTGTTTTCATCAATCTAAATCGCCAGTAAGATTTAACGTGAGCTGAGTTAACTTATCCCATGGTAATTCAAAAGATAACTTAATGGATTGTTCTATCTCACTTAATACGGACAACGCATGAAGCAGCTTTTGAAGCGATAAACGACGCAGCGCTGTTTCAAACAGTTTTTGACGGGTGGCCCAAACACGTGCTTGTTGATAGAGCGGAGCCAGAGATTGTTTTTGATTTTGCGCTTGTTTAAGATTTATTAACAACGTTAGCTCTCGATTAAATGCCCAAAATAACAACTGCGGTTCAATTTCTTCCCGTTGTAGACTAACTAATATTTTTAGGGCCTTATCACTGTAGCCTTCAAGCAGGGCATCTTGTAATTCAAATAAACTAAATCGAGATTGATTTGTGACACGTTGCTTCAATCCTGCAACGTCTAGCATTTGTTGACCGACTTGCAATGATAACTTTTCGATCTCTTGAGATGCTGCTAATAGATTCCCTTCAAACATTTGAGATAATAAGGAAATGCCTTGAGGGGCGATATTGAGCTGATGCTTCGCTATTTCGCCTTCAAGCCACTTTACAAAATGGTGTCCTTCTGGCTGCGTAATTTGTACGAATATTCCTTTAGCGTCGAGCGCTTTAAACCACTTTGCTTTTTGTGACTCGGCAGTCGCCTTAGGGCCATGGATCAATAATACGGTGTCTGGCGACTGATGCGCCAAAAATTCGTTAATTGCTTTTGCACCTTCTTGTCCTGGCTTTAGGCTTGTCAGCTCTAATTCAATCAATTGTTTGTTTGAAAAAAGCGATAGATTTTGCCCGTTTGAATTAAGATCTTGCCAACTAAATTGTGGGTCCTGAACAAGTGATATCCGTTCATCAAAACCTTGCTGACTACAGGATTGTCGAATTGCATCGATGGTTTGTATTTTTTGCAACGGCTCATCACCAAGAACCATATAAACGGGTGCTAACTGACTAAGATGTTGATTAACTTGGTTAACGTAGATTCGCATATCAGGAGCTAAAGCCGGCTAAGTTGCTGGATGATCTGACGTGAAGCCTGTTGCCTGATTTCTCGAAGTAATTGCTCTCGTTCACGACTTTTAGCTTGCGCAGTCTGTGGATCATCTAAGTAATCACGACGAATAGTAACAGTAAAGGGTCTTGACTCTTCATTGGGTTCAATGAGCTGATATTCTAATGAATAAATAAGTTCGTATTCAGCCACTTGTCCCGTTGAAAATAACGATAGTGTGCCACGTTCGAATCGCTCTTTACCTAACCGCAAAATAGGAGAAGTACCATTGCTATTAATTTTCACTTTTTGTTGTGCCAGTTGTGCAGTAACCAAACGAGTAATTTCATTAAATTTATCTTGGCTTTGAACGTTAAGCGATTGCAATGAAGTGGGCAGTTGGTAATTTCCTTGAAGGCGGAAACCACAACCAGAGATAATAAAAATTATGGCGGTAATGGCACACAATTTTGTGAAGCTGTTGATAGGGTGCAATGGTCACCTCGTCATTTTATTAAATATCGATTAGGAAAGCAGTTTCCTGCCTTCCTAATAGTTAGGGGGCTTAAAACACGAGCCTTTAATTCGCTACGATGTTAACCAGCTTACCCGGAATAACAATGACTTTACGTACTGTCTTATCTTGGGTAAAACGCAATACATCGCTATCTTCTAGTGCTAGTTTTTCGATGTCATCTTTTGATGCATTGGCAGCAACTTTAAGTTTTGCGCGTAGCTTACCGTTTACTTGCACGATAATTAGTTTTGAATCTTCTACTAACGCTGATTCATCAACACTTGGCCAGTCAACAAAAGCAAGGTTGTCTTCATGACCTAATGCCGCGTATAACTCGTGACAGATGTGCGGGGCAATTGGCGCTAACATTTTTACAATGGCTTCGATTGCTTCGCCTAAAATAGCGCGATCTTGTTCGTCTGCTGTTGGCGCTTTATACAGGCGGTTAACCAATTCCATGATTGCAGCAATGGCTGTGTTAAACGTCTGACGGCGGCCAATATCATCTGACACTTTAGCAATGGCTTTATGCACTTCGCGGCGTAATGCTTTCTGTCCATCGTTAAATGCAGCGGTCTTAATGGCTGGTGTTGCGCCTTGTTCAATGTGATTGTAAGCCAAGCGCCATACACGTTTTAAGAAACGGTTAGCGCCTTCAACGGCAGAGTCAACCCATTCTAACGTTTGCTCAGCAGGGGCGGCAAACATAATAAATAGACGAACGGTATCGGCGCCGTATTTATCAATCATTACTTGCGGGTCAATGCCGTTATTTTTCGATTTCGACATCTTACTCATACCAGCATGTTCAAGTGCATCACCAGTTGATTTTTGAGTCGCACCTGTAATTTGGCCTTTGTCATTAGTGATGGTTTCAACATCATCTAATAGGATCCACTGTTTAGTACCTTTTTCATCTAGCTTGTAGAAAGCATCAGATAATACCATGCCTTGGGTAAGTAGCTTTTTGAACGGTTCGTTGCTATCGACTAAGCCTTGGTCACGTAGTAATTTGTGGAAGAAACGCGCGTACAATAAATGCAAGATCGCGTGCTCGATACCACCAATGTATTGGTCAACTGGTAGCCAGTGATTAGCTTGTGCAGGGTCTAGCATCGCATCTTTTGCTGGAGAGGCGTAACGTGCGTAATACCAGCTTGATTCCATAAAGGTATCAAAGGTATCTGTTTCGTGCATCGCAGGCTGACCGTTATAGGTTGTCTTAGCCCATTCTTTGTCTGATTTGATTGGCGAATTAATGCCATCCATCACAACGTCTTCTGGTAACACAACAGGCAGTTGCTCAGCTGGTACTGGCACTACATCACCATTTTCAAGATGTAGCATCGGAATTGGGCTACCCCAATAACGCTGACGAGACACACCCCAGTCACGAAGACGGAAGTTAACTGTTTTCTTGCCTTTACCTTGCGATTCTAATTCGCTGGCAATGGCATCAAGCGCTGCATCTGAGGTTAAACCATCAAATTGCGCTGAATTAAACAGAATGCCTTTTTCTGTGTAAGCGGCGTCGCTAATATCAACAGTTTTATCTTCGCTGTCAGCGGCGTGAATTACTGCTTCAATCGGTAAACTGTATTTAGTCGCAAATTCAAAATCACGTTGGTCATGGCCAGGTACCGCCATCACGGCGCCTGAGCCGTAATCGGCTAATACAAAGTTAGCAATCCAAACCGGCACTTCACGGCCCGTTAATGGGTGAACCGCGAAGAAAGGGGTTGCTATACCTTTCTTTTCCATCGTGGCCATGTCAGCTTCAGCAACTTTTGTAGTCTTACATTCTTCAATAAATGCAGCGATATCACTGTTTGTTTTAGCGGCTTCTAATGCAAGCTGGTGCTGTGCAGCAATGCCGACGTATGTCACACCCATCAGCGTATCTGGGCGAGTTGTGTAAACATCAAGCTGATCGTGGCGATCTTTTAATGCGAAACTTAAATCAACGCCTTCAGAGCGGCCGATCCAGTTACGTTGCATGGTTTTAACTTTTTCAGGCCACTCGTCTAGCTCGTCCAAGTCATCTAATAACTCTTGTGCGTATTTGGTAATGCGAACGAACCACTGTGGAATTTCTTTACGTTCAACCACGGTGTCACAGCGCCAACAACAGCCATCAACAACTTGCTCATTAGCCAATACTGTTTGATCATGTGGACACCAGTTAACCGCTGAGGTCTTCTTGTACACCATGTCTTTTTTGTAAAGCTCAGTGAAGAACCATTGCTCCCAGCGGTAGTAATCTGGTTTACACGTGGCTAATTCGCGATCCCAGTCGTAACCGAAGCCTAAGGCACGTAATTGATCATTCATGTAATCAATATTTTCGTAAGTCCATTTAGCTGGTGCTGTTTTATGGTTAATTGCCGCATTCTCAGCAGGTAGGCCAAATGCATCCCAACCCATTGGCTGCAATACGTTTTTACCTTGCATACGTTGATAACGTGATACGACGTCACCAATGGTGTAGTTACGCACGTGACCCATGTGCAGACGACCACTTGGGTAAGGGAACATTGATAAACAATAAAACTTCTCTTGACCATCTTTTTCAATGGCTTTGAAGGTGTTGGTATCAACCCAGTATTTTTGGGCTTTAGTTTCTATTTGTGATGGAGTGTACTGCTCTTGCATTTAACTTTACCTAGGACACTTAACGGTAATCATCCATGATAAGGACGTTACACGTTTTAAATATGAAAAAATTAGCCATAGGATACAGCCCAAGTTGATTTGCAACAATACTTTGTTGCTTTGGATGACAAAAAGTTAGTCAAAATTGTGCAATCTATTGGTTCAAGGCGTATATTTTAAGTAGGACATTGTTCATTGGGGAGATAATTATGCAAACTGATAAAGCAATATTTAAAACCGGATATCATAAATTATTGGAGTCATTACAACGTCGATGGCTTGATGATGGTAAAAAAATCACTTTAGAAACACTGATTGCCAAAGGCATGGAAAGTTATCGGTTTAACCATGCTATGAGTGACGAACAACTCCGTGATATTGAGTGGCAATTAAAAATTGATTTAAAAGAGTTTATTAATGACACTAGGCAAAACCCTTCCTTGGTGAATTCGCCGCAATATTTAGCATTAGAGTCGACTATGTGGCAATGGGCGCTAGCAATAAGCGACAAGTGCCAAATAGAATGGCTTGAAGTCAGTGAAGATATTAAACACGATGGACTGTATCAAACGGATGATGTAGTTGGGTTAGGGCAATTCATCTGCTTAAATTGCTCAAGTGCTATTTGGGTCTATCATCCGCAAGCCTTAAGCACGTGTGCTAATTGCCAAGGCGTGCAGTTTAGACGAATCGCCTTTAGTCCTTAGAAAGCGAATAACCTTTATTGAGTGCCGCCAGTTTTTGCGTTAAACGATTCTGGCGGTGACCCGCGAGCATGCAAAGTGCCAGTAGTATGGCAAACAACGTAATTAAAGGCGTTTGACCGTGGCGATAAAAGAACGTCTCACCGCTTACTGTTTTCACATTGGCCCGTAATACGGCTTCTTCAAATTGTGGTAACTGATCGACTATTTTTCCGTACTGATCGACAATGGCTGTTACGCCAGTATTCGTCACTCGAATTAGCGGTCGTCCCAATTCAATTGCCCGCATTTGCGCAATCTGCATATGTTGATGTGGACCAATAGATTCACCAAACCAAGCATCATTAGATATCGTCAGTAAGAAATCAGTGTCGGATTTCATATTAGCGCGTACTAAATCACCAAAGGCAATTTCATAACAAATAGCTGGTGAAAATTTAAAGCCTCGCGCTGTTAAATTCTCTTGTGCCCAATCGCCGCGGGTAAAGGATGACATCGGTAAATTAAATAAGGGCGCCAATGGACGCAATATCGCTTGAAACGGTACAAACTCACCGATTGGCAATAGCTGATGTTTGTAATATCTATTGGTATGATCGGACTGATAAATTCCTTTGATATTGCGGCTGTCGGTATCATTGCCTACCGTCATGATTGCGTTAAAATAATCATGATTGATCGATGAAGGGGGTTTTGCCGCGATATTCGCTGCGATGTTCTTTTTGGGGGTACGGCCGATAATTCCTGTGATGATGGCGCTATCATTGAATGCGGCTGCTGAGTCCATTAATTTCAAGTAATCTTGTACCCATCCTTCGACTGCTGGCATTGCGGCTTCTGGCCAAATGATAACGTCACTATCGAAATGTTCACGGCTTAAATCCATGTAGCGCGTAATCGTTGGCCACATTGCTTTAGCGTCCCATTTTGCACTCTGTTCAATATTGCCTTGGATTAGTGCTAGGTTGACTGCGCGTTGTTGTTCAATCAGTTGATCTTGACTGTTAAGGCTAGCGCTCCCGAATGCCACTAACACGAGCAATACTGCACTTTTAACGTGACGTTTAATCGCGTAAAACGCTAAGGTCGCGATAAGACAAATAATGGCTGATAAACCGAGCATACCGACTACGGATGCAGCGCTGCTATATACTCCTGTTGTTTGACTGTAGCCTAGAGATAGCCAAGGAAAACCTGTGAGTACAACGCCGCGTAAATATTCAGTTATTAACCATGCACTGGTGAACAGCAGCACATTAAATAATGGCCATTGTTGTTGACGGTATTTAATGAATAGGTAACAGGCGAGTGCAGGGTATATGGCCAGATATAATGCAAGCAGCAGCATTAAAATTAATGTCACGATGAGTGGTAAGCCGCCAAAAATATCTAACGATACATGAACCCAACGTAGACCCGCCAAAAAAAGTCCTGCGCCGAATGCAAGACCAATCATGAATCCTGCTCTAACCGTTGTTACCTTGTGATGATGAAGTAGCGAAAATAAAGCAATTATCGCAACGGGCACTGCCCATTGTTGATCGTAAGGTGCGAAGCCTAGGTGAGCGATAATGCCAGCGATAAATGCCACGGCGGGTAAGATAAAAAAACGCCCCTTAAGGGCGTTTAACATTGGGGGAAATCCCATAAACTACTTAAATCCTTAAGTTTGCGACTCTGTCGTTGGTACTTTAACCTGTAGTTGTACTAATCGTCGCGAATCCGCTTTGATAACCTTAAACTGATACTCCATGAGTTGGATTTCTTCACCGCTGCTCGGTAAATGTCCAAACTCTTTAGTAATCAAACCGCCAATCGTATCTACTTCTGACTCGTCAAATTTAGTATCGAAATATTGGTTGAAATCTTCCAGTGTCGTGAGTGCTGCGATCGAATAAACTTGTTTACCAACCTTTTTAATATCTTCGGTAATTGTTTCATCGATAGCAGATTCATCTTCTATCTCGCCAACAATTTCTTCTAAAATATCTTCGATTGTTACCAAACCAGAAACGCCGCCGTATTCATCAACAACCACTGCCATGTGATAGCGTTTTGCACGGAACTCGCGCAGCAACACATCAACTTTCTTACTTTCAGGAACGATGACGCAAGGACGAATAATATTAGTGATGACTTGGTTTTCAATATCGCCATCAAGCGTTAGCGGAATAATATCCTTGGCTAACAACATGCCTTCAACATTGTCTTTGTCTTCAGAAATCACTGGGAATCGCGAGTGAGAAGATTGCGTAATCACTTCAATGGTTTTAGCGATAGTGTTGTTGTTTTCCAATACAACCATTTGAGAACGTGGGATCATAATATCTCTCACACGTTTGCGAGATACATTAAGTACGCCGTGGATCATATCTTGGGTGTATGAATCGATTAATGCACGATCGCCTGCATCTTGGATAAATTCAACTAACTCTTCTTGGCTTTGTACTTCGCCTTGGAACATTTGTCCGATACGCTCTAACCAAGTTTTGTTAGTTGTTTGACTACTTGGAGGTTTGTCTTCACTCATTGCTGATTATTTTTCCTACGATATTTGAAATTATGATATGTCGTCACGATAGGGATCGTCAATCGCTAATGTGGCTAATAGTTTCTTTTCAAGCGACTCCATTTCAAGTGCTTGATCTGGCTCAATATGATCCATTCCTAATAAATGTAACGAACCATGTATGACCATATGCGCCCAATGATCATTGAGTGCTTTTTCTTGTTCAATGGCTTCTTTTTCGATAATAGATTTACATATGACGAGATCGCCGAGTAAATTTAGTTCAACCATTGGCGGTGCATCAAATTCAAAAGATAGAACATTGGTGGGTTTATCTTTACCGCGATATTCCGCATTGAGAGCCTGTGATTCTTCAGGTTCGACTAATCGAATAGTGACTTCTGCATTAGGTTTTACACCTTTTAATGCGGCAGTTAACCACGTGATAAACTGATCGTGGCTTGGTAGATTAGTCTCATCACAGGCAATTTGTAGATCGAGATCAATCATTGTTAGGCGACTCTTGTTCTACTGGCTTTTGCGTTGCCAGCGCTTCTTGTTTACGCGATGCTTTAACACGGTTTTCATTATCTTCAAAGGCTTGATAGGCATCGACAACACGCGCGACTACTTGGTGTCGAACAATGTCTTTTGATTGAAAGAAGTTAAAACTGACTGATTCGATTTCACCTAATACTTCAATGGCTTGTCGTAAGCCACTTTTGATATGACGCGGTAAATCTACTTGGGTAATATCACCAGTGATAATCGCTTTCGAATTAAAACCGATACGGGTTAAGAACATCTTCATTTGTTCTGTCGTCGTATTTTGAGATTCGTCTAAAATAACAAATGCGTCATTGAGAGTTCGTCCACGCATGTACGCGAGAGGTGCTATTTCAATCACATTCTTTTCAATTAACTTTTCAACTTTTTCAAAACCAAGCATTTCAAAAAGTGCATCATAAAGAGGACGTAAATAGGGATCGACCTTTTGGCTTAAATCACCCGGCAAAAAGCCTAACTTTTCACCTGCTTCAACTGCCGGACGAGTTAATAAGATACGACGTACTTCTTGACGTTCTAATGCATCTACAGCACAAGCAACGGCAAGGTAGGTTTTACCCGTTCCGGCAGGACCGACGCCAAAACAGATATCATTTGCCATGATGTTGGCAACATAATCCTGTTGGTTTAAATTACGTGGTTTGATAATACCTTTGCGTGTTTTTATATAAACGTCTTTGCCATTATTGGCAAGCTCATCTTGCTCTAATGCACGACATTCTTCGATAGCCATATGCACTTGATCAGGTGTTAACTCGGCGGCTTGTCCTTTAACTGGCGCTGTTTCAATATAGAGATCACGTAACATGTCAGAAACAGGTTTCGCAATTTCAGGGCGACCAATAATCTGAAAGTGATTGTCTTTATAGAGAATTTCTACGCCCATTCGACGTTCTATTTGTTTCAGATTGTCATTAAATGGACCACATAGGTTGATTAGACGAGCCTGTGTTGGTGGCTCCATATAAGTATCAACGGTAATAATGTTTTTAGCCAAGAGTTAACTATTCCTTTTGGTTGCTGAAATTGAAAGACAGCTGGCTGTCTTTCGTCTTTCCCTAGCGCCTTGTTTTAGCTGATTTTCTCTACGCACAACAAGATCACTTACTTAATGCAATTGGTATTAATGTTAGATTTTTCTATGGTGTATAGATTCCGACACCAGATTCATCAATTGATTCATTGTGTTTTGCTAAGATTGATTCAGGTGACGTATCAACACGTAACCCCATCTCATCTTCACCACGAACGAATTCACCACGTAACGAGTTAGTAAACACATCAACAACTTTCACGTCGGCAAAACCACCGATTAGGCTGTGAGGCCCTTCAAAGTTAATAACGCGGTTGTTTTCGGTACGTCCACGTAGCTCCATTGGATTCTTTTTCGATGGCCCTTCAACCAAGATGCGCTGCTCAGTGTTTAGCATATGACGTGCATGTTGTAGAGCTTGCTGGTTAATGCGATGTTGCAATAACGCAAGGCGTTTTTTCTTATCATCCATTGATACATCGTCTGGCAAATCAGCCGCTGGTGTGCCAGGGCGTGCGCTGTAAATGAAACTAAAGCTCATATCAAAATTGATTTCTTCGATAAGTTTCATTGTATCTTGGAAGTCGTCATCTGATTCACCAGGAAAGCCAATGATAAAATCACTGCTCATGGCGATATTAGGGCGAACCTTTCGTAAATTACGAACCGTTTTCTTAAATTCAATCGCCATGTGATTACGCTTCATTAAATTCAAAATTCGGTCAGAGCCTGACTGAACGGGTAAATGAAGGTGGTCAACTAACTCAGGTACATCGGCATAAACATCAACCAATGCTTGTGTAAATTCAACGGGATGGCTAGTGGTATAACGAATTCGGTCGATGCCGTCAATTGACGCAATCAAACGAATAAGGTCAGCGAAATCACAGATGTCACCTTCAAAGGTTTCACCGCGATATGCATTGACGTTTTGACCAAGTAAATTAACTTCACGAACGCCTTGCTCGGCTAATGAGGCGACTTCATAAAGTACATCATCAAGTGGACGGGAAACTTCTTCACCACGGGTGTAAGGGACAACGCAGAAACTACAGTATTTACTACAGCCTTCCATGACTGAAACGAATGCGGTAACGCCGTCAGCCTTAGGCTCTGGTAAACGGTCAAACTTTTCAATTTCAGGAAAGCTAACGTCGATTACTGTTTTTTCACCTTGTTGGATCTGTCCAATCATTTCGGGTAAACGATGAAGCGTTTGCGGACCAAAAATTAAATCAACAAAATGAGCACGCTCACGAATTGCTTTACCTTCTTGAGAGGCAACACAACCACCAACACCAATAATAACACCTGGCTTTTTGTCTTTGAGTGTTTTCCAGCGCCCGAGTTGATGGAAAACCTTTTCCTGGGCTTTTTCCCTAATTGAACAGGTGTTAAGCAATAATACGTCTGCTTCTTCCGGTTCTTCGGTTAATTCGTAACCGTTATAGTCATTAAGCAAGTCGCCAATTTTTGATGAATCGTATTCATTCATCTGACAACCCCAAGTTTTAATTAAAAGTTTCTTGGCCATAAAAATTTCCATCACTGAGCGCAAAAAATAGCGGCACATTTTACCTAAGGCATTTCACAAAGACTAGTTTAATTTGTGTAAATGAACATTTGTTATGGAATTGGATCACAACTTACGTGAAATTATGGAGCATGCGTGATGATATGGAGAGGATATTTTTATGATGTCAATCCTCATTTCAAATTGCGTTAAATAAACTGAATACTTTCAATAAGTCTAACATTTCTACTGACCCTCTCTTTCTAATTCGTTAAACCTTGTTTAAACTGCCTCCATAAATGTAAATTCAACTAATTTTGTAGGCAGTTATGGCTGTGTTATCGCGCGTAAAAACAATATTATTGTCGCTTATAGTGATTGTATTAAGTGTATTTTTTCTCATTTGGGGTAGTAGTTATTGGATAATTCCTTGGCAAGTAAATGAACAGTTAGCGCCACATAAGCTCTCTTTGACGGATGAAACAAGCATGAGCTTTAACCCGTTTGCGATGCACCTTCAAGTGGATGATTTTACGATTGTTGATAAGAATAGTGAGCAACAGCTGGCACTTGAGCACGCTCATTTAAATCTTAGTTGGACAGATTTGTTGTCTAAACGTCTCGTTATTGAAAAATCTCAATTGAACTCATTAAGTATCAATGTTTTGCGCAATAATGAGGCGCTAATTGTGGCGGGTGTTGATCTAGAAAAATTAGAGAATACGTCAGAATCAGCCATTAAAGAAAGTAGTCCAACAGCAAACGAGCCAGTGAATGTAGAAAAGTTACTCGAAGGTTGGCAGTTTGAGTTACCTAAACTTGATCTAAACGACATAGCGGTTAATTTACGTGATATGTCGATGCACCATCAAATTACCCTTAAAAAATTCACTTTAACCGATTTGACCGCAAATACAGATTCATTTTCGGCAAAAGTTGCGTTAGCACTGCACATCAATGAAGGAATCGTAAACCTGTCTTCACAAGCACAAGGCAGCTTATCGTCGTTGGCATTATCAACGTTAAGCGTCAATAATGAATTTGAGTTGTCGAAGATTTTACTTGAAGAATGGCGTTATCTCATGCCATTAGCAGACCATGATATTAGTGACTTAGCAGGGCAAGTTGCTATCAATTTTTCCAATGCGATTAGCTATAGCAATAAGCAATGGCAGATTATTCAACCGCAATTTGAGCTTGTGGTTAATCAATTCGCGTTAAAGCAACATGAATTAGCCTTAGCGAATGAAAATTTTGTCTTTTCATTGTCAGATCTTGATATCAATGGCGATGACAGTGGCCTGTCTTCGCTAAAGACCAATGCACGTCTTCATAATCAACAATTGTTGTTATCGACATTAGAAAGTACCGTTGCCTCACTGGACTTGATGACGATTGATACACTTGCCATTAATGTTGATAAGGACTTGATTGTAACAGCCGCGATCGACGAATTAGCGTTGCGTGACCTTCTTGTGTCTAAAACAGCGACGCAGCCGCCGTTATATGAGAACGAGCAAACCGTTATTAGCGGTATTGATTGGCGTAATAATCATTTAGCTATTGAGACAATTACGCTACATCCGTTTAAGAGCAACGTATTGCTTAATGCTAATAAACAGTTAACTAATCTGGTTCTGCCGCCGTCTAGTGAGGTAAATAATGAGCAAGTGGAAACTGCTCCTGAGGTCGTGACTGAGCTTGAGACGCAACCAGTCACCATTAGTTTGAAGCAGTTCAAATTAGTCGACAGTGCCGATGTTTTATTTAGTGATCAAAGTGTGTCACCAGCATTTAACCAAAAAATAACTATCACGCAATTAATGGCACAAGATATAGATAGTCGACAGACGGATGTACAAAGCCCATTTGGCGCTTCACTGGCTTTTGATGAACATGCTTCAACAGTGGTTGATGGCGCTATCGCACCGTTTGGCGAAAAACTTAACATGACATTAAATGTTGATATGACTGAGCTATCCTTACCACCACTTTCGGCCTATTTACGTACTGTCTTGGGTTTTGATTTTTTAAGTGGTCAATTGGATAACAAGATAACACTAAACATAGTCGATGATGAGTTGGATGGTGAAACTGTCATTGGTTTACGAGGGTTTGAATTAGCAAACGGTGATGATACAACTGATGTCGCAGCCAATGATGGTGCGGCTATTGGCTTAAACGCTGCGCTGAATATGCTTAAAGATAGCCAAGGTAATGTGTCACTAACGGTGCCATTGTCGGGCAATATCGAAGACCCATCTTTTGGCATTAGTAACGTTATAACGCTGGTGGCTCAAAAAGCAATTATGTCACAGGCCAAATCTTATCTGATCAATACCTTTGTCCCTTATGCAAACTTGGTAACCGTTGCCAGCGTTGCTGGTGACTATTTACTACGATTAGAAATGAATGACCTAGTTTATGGTGCAGGACAAACTGACATTACGCCTGAACAGCAGGTATTTGTTGATGAACTTGGCGCGCTATTGAATGACAAACCAGAACAGCAAGTAAAGATGTGTCCGGTGGCTAGGCACGGCGAACTGGCCATGAACGCTAGCACGATGGAGCAACGCAATGCGGCGCTTAAAAAATTGAGTAAGCATCGTGGCGACAAACTAAAAAAGCTATTGGTAGAGAATTATGGTATTGAGTCGGCTCGACTATTGGTGTGTGCACCGAAGGTCGATACTGATGTCAATTCGTTGCCAAGAATAGAGTTTAGTTTTTAATAAAAATGTGCGGTGCTGAATAAGCACCGCGTTTAGGTTTAATGACTTAGCTTACGTTGACAGCGCCAAGTGGTAATGCGTCTTGGCTATTGTCGTAGAAGTTTTCTAAGTTAGGAAACAGTTTGGGAAGGTCGGACTTTTCGACGCCAAACCACACGGCCAATTCTGCATATAGCTCGTCGGTCGCTGTGGTTGGGATCATCACTCCACCCCCAATATCTAACGGATTGGAGGTCCCCAAGGTTAATTCAGGGTAGGTACCGTAGATCTTTCCGCCGTTTACATCATTACCCATTATCAGAGTATTACCGCCCCAACCATGATCGGTTCCATTACCATTTGAGGTTAAACTACGGCCGAAATCAGAGCCAGTAAAGGTCAGAGTTTTGTCGGCAACCCCCAATTCGGTTAGTGCTAATTGAAAGGCGCTTAACGCATCGTCGAGTACGCCTAGCATTCGCTGATGGTTGTTGAGTAGTTCACTGTGGTGATCCCAACCAATGTAGCGGACAAAGAAAGTTTGTTGGCTAAGGCCAAGTGTCGGCGCTGCGGCAATACTCTTTGCGACCATTTTTAATTGTGCCGCCAACGGTGATTCTTTTCCGTCAGCCGATTTGAAGTTGGTACTCAATGCAATTTTATCGATCGCTGCTTTGAACGTTTCGTGTTGTGATTGTGCATGGCGAATTCCGTCAATATACGTTGAATCAAATGCACTGTCGTAATCTGCCGCCAGCATACGGTCAAACCCACCCATTAAAACGTTGTTTAGGGCAACTAGCTGTGGTTTATCAGTGCGTTTTACATTCAGGCCAATACTGCCTTTATCAGTCACGGCATATTCACGTGCTTCTTTGCCATTTTGCATAATATTGCTGCCTGCCAATGAGATGTTCATTGAAATAGCATTATTGGCTTTACTTTTTTGCAGTACATCGGCAAAGGTTCCAAACCAACCACTATTGGTTCGTTCAAGAGGCCGCGAAGTTTGCCAGTGTTTAAATTGATCTGAATGGGACATTAATCCAACAGGAACAGGCTTACTGCCCGCCTTGAATTCTACCTTCGTTATTGGCTCGACGAGTGGGGCGATATTACTGATAAACGCAAGCTTTTGATCATTAAATAGGTTTCTGACTTTTGGGAGGCTTGGATGAAGCCCAAAGCTTTTATTGTTTTGGTCTTTAAAATTGAGCAGTGGCAAGAGTGTTGTGCGCTCAATAGCCAAATCACCACGACTGGATTTATAGTCGTTATGAGCGGACACCGTGGTTGGAACCAACATATTAAAGCTGTCATTACCGCCATCAAGCATAATGAAAACTAAGCTCTTATTTTGCGTCGTTATATTAATTTCTCCCGTATCGACGGGGGGCGGCGTTGGCGTTGGGGCCGGACTTGGTGTTGGACTTGGTGTGGGCGGCGGTGTTGGGGTCGGTTCTGGTTTAGAACCGCCACTACATCCAGCAAGTATTGCACTAGTGCCAACCATCACAACGCCAGAAGAATGAATAAATTGGCGTCTTGAAATTGATTTATTGCTCATAATTTAGGCCTCCAATACGGTAAATTCTGGTGAGATGACAATCATAAAAATCACAGTTTGGACGATCCAAAGCTGCTGAGTTGGTGATGACGGATCGTATGGCGCTAGAGTTGCCATAATATCTGCTTGATTATCGGGCGTTTCTTTGCCGGTAAGTAATAGACTTATACGGGAAATCAATGCCGGATAATCATCTCTGTTGGTCGCAAGTTTTAGCTCTTGGGTGAGATTGAGTTTCAGTTTGCTAGTCGCATTATTTAATAATGTACGTGGCGCCAATTCAGGAACAGGAAATGGGGGTGTTTGGTGCTTTCTGATTTGCGTAGACACTAACGGCAGTGCATCACCAAATAGCCAGTCATACATCATGTTGACGTAACTAATCGACGTATGGGCGTTGTAAAGCTCAAATTCTGGTGCGACTTTTCCGGCATCTTCTATTGGGCCATGAGGGACAAAATCTGGTTTATAAAAATTAAATACCGTCGGTGAGGATAACGTATGTTGACTGAGATAGGATTTAATATCTTCGCCGATCAGCCATAATCGTTTCTCATCATTATACGCGTTAAAAGCCCGTAATAATTGGGTGACTCGCAATAACGGTGACTTGAGCTTTTGAATATTTCCGACTTGACTATTATTGCTGTTGGTCACGGTATTGTGGAGTGGGTAAGTCAGAATTTCTTTAACAACGGCTTTGAGGTCTCCCTTGGGGCCAAATTTACTGGCAACCGCCTTAATATAGGCATTAGTCGGGTTCGATGTCACCATCTGTTGAATAAGTTTTTTGGCGATAAACGGCGCGGTATTGGGATTTGAAACCAGTTGCTGTACTGCACTGCTAATATCTTGAATTGTTGCCTGACCATTACTTGCGCTACGTGCTGGTAAGGAGAGATTACCACCGAGAAGCGTTTTTGAACCAAGATCGTGATAAGTATCGTCGCCGGTCATCGGCTGCAACATATCGACATAAGGTAATATTTTAAATACCTTATTAACGTCATCCCCGAGCTGAATTGGACGTTTGTTTATACTCGCAAAGGGCACTTTAAAGCCGTTAACGTCGATATTTGCACTAGGCCATTCATAGAGATATTGTTGTGCTTTTATGCCAGTAAAGACGCGTGCCAACTCCTTAATGTCGTCATTATCGTAGGTTGGAATGTCATTGCCAGCATTGTCTTTCTTTCTTGTGCCATCGTTATTGAGTTCAAATAGCCCGATGGTAAATAACTGCATAATTTCTCGTGCATAGTTTTCATCAGGATGAATGCGTTGCGGGACATTTTCTTTCCTATTGTTGATATGGGTGAGATAAACGCCCATGCAAGGATGAAGCGACACATCAGTGAGTAAATCACTATAGTTACCTAATGCATGTTGGTAGAGTAAATCATAGAAATCGGCCATCCCTTCAGCGTTTAACTCGAGTACGGAGTTATCGGATATAACGATTATTTCGCTTAGTGCTTGAGCCACACGGTGACGAACGAGGTTTGTTTGACTTATTTCAAAATCGTTAATTTTTTTATCTTGTGTTATACCATCGATTTGGTTGTCAACCGCTAATGAGCTGCCTTTGAGTAACGTTTTATGCCACCATGCCATTCTAAAATAGTATTTGTAGGGGAGAGCCGGGTTATTACCTTCGCCATTTATATTATTTTCACCATAATGTTGCGTTAGCAGTTGTTTAAATCCCCCTGTACCAGCCTTACCACGCCATATTTTCTTTGCAGTTTTAAAAAAACTGTCGTCACTTTCTGGTTGATTATCAAGTTGATTATTTAGCCAGGTTTCTATGCCTGTGTTATCAACTTGGTTGATAAGTTCTTGATTGGCACCCAGTGTAGCTTGCATCAGAAAGGTTGATGCCTTCTCTCGACTGTTCATCACTGTTTTCTACTCCAATTGCTAGATTTAATGTGAATAATTGACAAATTAACTGGAGTCGTTTCACACGCTAAATGTTGAGGATTTCGTCACAGATTGTCAATTGGCGAAAAATATAACAGTAAATTGTCGATTTGACAATTTACTTTTTTAAAGTTTGAAGTCATACTAATTAGGTGAGCAGGGGCGTCTTGTTTACTAGGAAATTTTGAGTAGCCGGGGTTAAACTTGTTTTAGCTTGTTGGCTAACTGTTCATTAGGAGAATACGATGAGACTTTCTTTATCTATTGTCACTACAATAATCATTGCATTGGTTGTGTGGTTGATAATGTTATGGCAGCCGCCAGAGAGTTGGAGTGATAATGCGATGAGTTATGAAGAATTATTAGCCCAGACGTTCAGCGGTCAACCAAGGGCTGAACCAAATTCGGGGATGGAAACCGCAAAGAACGATGCTATTAACGGTGCGAGTTTGAGCAGGAGTTCTGATGTAGAAACGCCCAGTGATCACCGGAAAAATACATTGGCCATAGCAGGTGTCAACCGCAGAATAGCCTTAGTTGACATCGGTCCGCTATGGCTCGAGTTTAGTGAAAATAAGCATTTAGAGCGGGCCATTTCAACAGATACCTTTGATGTATATGCCGTTTTTAGTAAGTTTAATGCGAGTTATAGCGTTGCCGATGTCAGTATTGGGTATGACCTAACGGCTTTAAACGATTCCGTCGCATCAACTTACATGCTTCCAAAGGGCAAACTGCATACTTTATTAGTGGCGGGGCACTATCAAAACATTGATATTGTTGGGGCGTGGGAAAATATCGATTATCGCCGTGGCTTGATAGCCGTGATTGAGAAGCGTCATTTTAATGGTGATGATGAAACCGTTAGTTTACAAGCAATTTATCAGGAGTAATTATGGATTTTTTATTTGAAAAAATGGGTGAATTTGAAATCTATGGTTGGGAACTGTGGATTGGTGATTGGTTTTTTGTTATCGCAATCGGATTATTCTTGCTTGAGTTAATCGTCATTACAGCGAAAAAGCAAATGAGCTGGAACTTATTAGGAGACAGTTTAACTAACTTTGTTACCTTGACAGCCTTTCGTGGCATTAATATGGTCATTGGTGCATTGTTTTATCTTGCCGTGTTTTTCTATGTATATGAACACTTTTCGATTACCCATTTACCGATAACTTGGTGGACGGTAATTGGTGGGTTGATCTTGGCAGATGTCGTTTACTATTGGGAGCATCGCTTTATGCATATGACAGGAATAGGGTGGGCGACACATACGGTGCATCATAGTTCGCCATATTTTAATTTGTCAGTCGCTTATCGCTTTGGGCCACTTGATGGTTTATACCCATTGTTTTTCCATTTACCGCTAGTTATGCTCGGTTTTCATCCATTTGTTGTATTTCTTGCCGAGATGTTGGTGCAAACGTATCAAACATTATTACATACAGAAACCATTAAAAAATTGCCTCGTCCTATTGAAGCTGTCATGAATACGCCTTCTCATCATCGTGTTCATCATGCGACGAACCGCAAATATCTTGATAAAAACTACGCTGGTGTGTTTATTATTTGGGACAAGATGTTTGGAACATTCGCTGAAGAAGATGAGAAAGTACGCTATGGCGTGTTTCCAAGAATCAATAGTGTCAATCCAATTAAAGTATTCTTTGAAGGCATTGCTAAGTTATCTAGTCGCTTATGGCACGCACCAAATTGGAGTTATCGATTTAAATTACTTTTTAAGTCGCCGACATGGGCTTGGGAACAAGAGCAAAAAAGTAAATAAAATTAGCCTATTAAAAAACCGATGCATGCTGCATCGGTTTTTTTATTGTTATTATTTACGCTACGTCAAGGGTTAATTCTAATTCTAGGGGGGAATACGGCTGTGTGCTAGCTTGGCGCTGATTATCAATTTGTTGTGATAAGACGGCTAGTTTATCTATTACTTCAAAGCTCGCACGTTCCATTAAGGCTAGTTCGCGAACCGCTTCATCCAGTTGACCTTGTTGGTGAGCTTCTAGTGCTTTTTTTCCATGTAAATGAACATCGCTATGTGGTTTTTCAACTTGTTTAAACGCTGAATGACTTGCATATTTTTGTGCACCTTCACCTTCATAATACCATTTACCCATGCGGCACATTGTATGGTCCGCAAATTCACTTATCGACTTGTCTGAAATGCCCAATAGCACCTTGTAGACATCAAACTTCCATACGACATGATCAATTTTAACGGTTTGCAAGAACGCATCAGCGCTTGATTGAGTAATTACGCTATACATTTGTTGTGACAAGTTGACAATTTGATGCGCAGTTTCAGAAATGGTATTCGTGCTGCTGTTAATGGTTTCACTTTTAGCACCAACTTCTTGTATGCCGGTGATTACGCCGCTCATTTGCTGGTTAACTTTCTCTATTAAGTTTGATATTTCGTTTGAGGCTTCTGCTGAACGCTGCGCCAGTGTACGAACTTCATCAGCGACAACCGCAAAGCCGCGCCCTTGCTCTCCAGCGCGTGCTGCTTCGATAGCAGCGTTAAGGGCAAGTAGATTGGTTTGATCAGAAATGCCTTTGATTATATTTACAAAATTATTTATACCGGCGGTCACCGTTTTTAATTCATCTACAGAGTGACACGCTTGTCTCGTATCTTCCGTTATTTGTTGGGTTGACTGACGTGTGCTTTTTAGCATCATCATGATATCGTCAAAAAGTGATTGAGAAGTATTAAACTCATCGCGATGCTCTATCAGTACCGACGTTGAGCCAGCTAAGGATTCACGTATTTGATGTAATAACTCCGAAGAAGTTAGCGACTGTTCATTAACTTCTTCTTGGTGCTTATGCAGCGCCGCTTTAGAATCACTATCGTTAACCAGCGTTTGAGACGTCTGCTGAATCGCTGATAGCTCTTGGCGTAATAGGTTGTTTTCTTCTTGCAGTTGACTATTTTGATGACTTAATTCGTCAATTTCTAATTTGTATTTTGCCGTAAAAAACATTCGTAATACTTCCTTTCTCTTACATATCGAATAATACGTTTTTGTAACGCTAATTAGCGGGCATTTAAGCATAAAAATAAGTCAGCACAGTTGCGCTAGATCAATGGTTATTAGACGACACTTGCGATAGCGTTCATAAGTTTAATGAATTTAGTTCCGTCCGTTATTGACAACTACGGTGATTTTTTTAATTTCACTATGCCAATGCATAGTGAATGGTAACAATATCTTCCAACATCCCTCAATTCAAACTGAGCGTAAAATAACCACGATAAATTATTGGTTTTTATGTAGGTTAATGTATTTAAACAATAAGTTGAATTTTAGTGTCGACTGTTATTAGATGAAAGTGGTCTCTAAATTAAAGGCTTTTAACAGCGTCAACAAGCTGATTGTTCAAATCTAGATTAATGATTTTTCCGTCTTTGAAATTGTCATAAAAGCTAGGTACTGATAAAGATGCTTTCACATCAGCGGCAAAGAACGGAGCGCTGTCGGTTGCTTGCTTTAACACATTTGCTGCACCAGATGGCCCTGGTGATGTTGCTAATAAAATCATTGGTTTATTTTGGAAAACTTCACGATTATAGCGAGAGGTCCAATCGAAGATATTTTTATAAGCCGCACTGTACGAACCATTGTGTTCGGCATATCCAATGATAATAGCGTCACCGCTTCCTAGTTTTTCATAAAACTTAATGGCTAATGGGTGATGGCCAATCTCTTTTTCTCTATCTTCACTAAAAATAGGCATTTCGAAGTCATTAAGATCTAATACTTCTACAGAAGCACCGTCTACTAAGTTTGCTGTATAGCGAGCAAGTTGTTTATTAATAGATACTGAGCTGTTACTAGCGGCAAAAGCGATAATTTTCATAATATATTCCCATGCGTTTTAATACGATAATTGATTCAAGTAATCATTTGATATTGATGTGATTACTATAGCCTGCTTTTGAACAGTAATTAATAAGCCATTTGTGGTCTTATTATTTCCATATGACATCTAATAGGTGCATGTTGTACGATTAAAATTTGATATCTAGTAGCTAATTGCATGTTTTTAATAACTTAGTTTATGATGTAGTCATTATTTTTAATGGTTAGCCACTGATGAAACAACAACCTATGCTTTCGTATTTTTCCAATACCTTATACAGTCTTGCAATGTTGATTACAGCGTTATTGATTACATGGGGGATACTGAGTAAAGCCGACTTTTTCTACCCGATTTTTTATCAATGGTTAGATATAGGACAAACTATTAGTGAATTTGGACCACAAAACCGTTTCAAAGAGGGCTTTGAAACTACGGTGATGGAACAGCATGTTAATTATTTCTCGCAAATTGTTACGGCGATTAACAATGGTGGAGATGGTTTGGCCCAAATATCTTATCCCCATTTAGGTCAGCAAGTGCCACTGTTAAGAGATGCTGAAGTTGGCCATCTGCAAGATGTCGCTAACTTAATGTCTAGATTGTTTATGGTTGGCAGCGGTATTTTCACAGTGTTGATTGTCGTTGTTGCGTTCAAGATAAAAAAAGGCCGTAGATTTTTGAGACTTAAAACTCAAGTTAGCCAATTAATTGGTTTTGTTGTTAGTGTTGTCGCTATCTGCTGGCTAATTGGCTTTAAGACGGTGTTTTATTGGTTTCACGAAGTGGCCTTTCCTACAGAAAATGAGTGGTTTTTTTATTACCAAGACTCTCTCATGACAACCATGATGAAAGCGCCATTACTATTTGCACCAATCAGTGGGGCAATAGTTATTCTATGCTGTATTGTTTTTGTGCTTCTCAATTGGTTGGTCTATATAGTTAATAGTCGGATTAATGAATCTTTATTACCAAATGGTTAACTTGACCTATCAATTGTGGCGTTGACTAACGCAATGAAACAATTAGCAATCTTAATTTTTTAAGTTGTTGTTTTTAAATATTATTTATAATTGGCCTATTGATTGCTTTAACGTGCTGATATTACATCAAAACACTAAATGGAATACTAACAATGAAAAAATTAGCCCTTGCTGTAGCTGCTAGCTCTTTATTATTAAATGGTTGTGTTATCGCCGTTGGCGCGCATGAATATAACCGTAAAGATCTCAACGAAACCAAGCAACAACTCACGCTCGATAATGCATCATCTTTGACAGGGTTTGATGTTCACGCTGGGCGTGGCAGTTTAAAAATTATTGGTGATAGTGCAGTGTCGACCATCACTGTCGATGCGGTTATCGGTAGTGAAAATGGTAAAGATTATGAGTTTTCATTAGAGAAAAATGGCTCAACGGCGCGCCTTATCGCTAAGACTGATAGCCGCATGTTCGATAACAGCCATGCTTATTTAGATTTGGTAGTACGTGTGCCTGCTCATTTGAACCTTGATGTTAACGATGGCAGTGGCGATATGAATATTACAAATATAGCTGGTGATTTATCGGTTAATGATGGCAGCGGTAGCATGTATTTATCACAGATTGGTGGTGAATTAACGGTCAATGACGGAAGTGGTGATATTGAAATAAAGAATATTGGTAAAAATGTATCGATTAATGACGGTAGCGGAAGTATTGATTTAACAAAGGCAGGCGGTTCACTAACGATTAATGATGGTAGCGGCGATATTGAAGCATTCCATGTTGGTGGAAACGTCAAAGTCAGTGATGGTAGTGGCAGTGTTCATGTTGATGATGTAACAGGCAATGTTCGCGTTGATGATGGCAGTGGCGATATTGACGTTAATCGTATTAGTGGTCACGTTTCTATTTCAGATGGCAGTGGTAGCATTAATGTTACCGACGCTGGTAGTTTAACCATTAAAGAAGCGGGCAGTGGCGGCGTAAACACAAGCAATATTCGTGGAAAAATTTCAATGTAGTTCTGGGCTAATTACCCTACTATAGAAACCAGTATCGTTAGGTCGATATCAGTGTTTAGTTAAATAAAAACGCCAGTCACTTGACTGGCGTTTGTTTTTATACGGCTAAATAAATAGTAGAAAATCTAGTGACCTTGACTTAACGCTGCTGGTCGGCGTGGATCAGATGCACCGTAGACGCCATTGTCAGTTGGCATAATGGTTTGGGTGCTCCCCATTGATGATTTAAGCTTAATGGTATGGCCTTTAGCTTTTAATAGATCAAGGGTATCTTTGCTAAATCCTTCTTCTATACGCAGCTCGTCTGGCCACCATTGATGATGGAATCGAGGCATCGCGCTAGCGGTCGCAATATTCATCTCATGATCTAAGACGTTCATGATTAACTGTAACGTGGTGGTAATGATGCGTGAACCACCTGGACTGCCAGTCACTAAATGCGCTTTACCATCTTTTAATACGATAGTTGGCGTCATTGAACTGAGCGGACGTTTATACGGTTGCACTGAATTTGCTTCACCGCCAAGTAACCCGAATCCGTTTGGTGTACCGGGTTTTGCTGAAAAGTCATCCATTTCGTTATTTAATAAAATACCTGTGCCTTTCGCTACTAAACCCGCGCCGTAACTAAAGTTAAGCGTGTAAGTATTCGATACGGCATTGCCCCATTTATCAACGACAGAATAGTGAGTAGTTTCATTACTTTCATAAGGGAGCTTCTTCGCAGGAGACACCTCTGAACTTGGCGTTGCTTTTTTCATGTTGATCTGAGCGGCGATTTCTCGTCCGTAGGTTTTACTGCCCAGCGCTGCCATCGGTACTTTGTGAAAATCTGGATCGCCTAAATAGTGGCTACGATCAGCGTAAGCTCGGCGCATGACTTCCGTCATTACATGAACGGTATCAGCGCTATTGTGTCCCATATCCTTTATCGGAAACTGCTCTAACGCGTTAAGCATTTGTACTATATGTACACCGCCAGAAGAAGGTGGCGGCATAGACACAACTTCATAACCACGATACGTCCCAGTCACTGGTTTACGTTCGACGACTTTATAGTTAGCTAAATCATCAACTGTCATAATACCACCTGCTTTTATGACCGCAGCGCTAATTTTTTCTGCTGTTTCGCCGTGATAGAAACCTTTAGTACCATGTTTTTTAATACGCTCTAAACTCTGGGCTAGTGATTTTTGATACAGCATTTCGCCCGGTAAATAATTACCACCGTCTGCTTTGTAGAAAATGGCTTGCGTACTTGGCCAGTGGCTTAAGCGACGGTTCATTGCTGCAAGTGAATTAGCAAGATCTGGCGATACTTTGATGCCGTCACGCGCCAATTTAATCGCAGGTTCAATAACTTGCTTAGTGCTCATGGTTCCGTATTTTTTTAGGGCGTGCTGCATGCCCATGACAGTACCCGGAATACCTACAGCGAGGCCGTGAAAGCGTGATAAGCGGGCATTGGCATTGCCGTCTTCATCAAGATACATATCGCGATGTGCTTTATTTGGCGCCATTTCACGATAATCAATAGCAATAGTTCGTTTTTCATCGGCTAAATAAACCAACATAAAGCCGCCACCGCCAATGTTACCAGCACGAGGAAGGGTAACTGCGAGAGCGTATCCCACGGCTACGGCAGCATCAACTGCGTTACCGCCTTGTTTTAGAATGTCGACACCAACTTGCGTAGCAAGCGCTTCTTGAGATGCCACCATGCCATTTTCTGACCAAATTGGATGATGGATAGCGAATCGTGAATAGATGGCGGCTTCTTTTTGGGGATTGATTCGTTTTGGTTGCTCTGCGAACGTACTTACAGAAACCATAGACATCAGTGAAAGTGAGACTATCGCCGCTTTCTTAAGTGAAAAAGCTTTGCTGGAAAACTTATTTTTTATCATAGGGATAAATCCAAGTATTTGACTTTATTAATTGCAGGACACGTTATCATTTTATCGTTAATGGATAAAGCCATCAGCAAGCTCTTTAGACTAAAAACTAGTGGATATGACAATTAACGCTTGAAAACATTGATTCCTTGCTTTTATACTAGCGCCTGTTTTCAGCATCTGCTGAAATGACAATCTTGTCGGAGTGCCACTGGCTGAGACCGCAAATGCGGGATCCGTAGAACCTGATCAGGCTAATACCTGCGAAGGGAAACAAGAGCAAAAAGTTGAATGGTTTCAATAATTAAATAGTGTAGTTATGCGCCCGACGTGTAATCTATTTTGATGCATTATTGCATCTTTATTTTGACCTACCACCATTGCATCTCTTGTAGTTTCTCCTGACAAGCATTACTCCCATAATTATAAAAGGTGATGTTTGCATGGCTAGAATAGATAGACAAAAAGCGCAGCAATTTATAGACGAAATTTGCGGCCAACCCTTTCCAAACTCTCAAAAAGTATACGTAGAAGGCTCACGCCCCGATGTGAACGTTGGTATGCGCGAGATTTCCTTGGCTGATTCATTAATTGGCGGGGATAAAGATAATCCGGTATTTGAATCCAATGAGCCTTTGTATGTTTACGATACCTCTGGCCCTTACAGTGAAGACGATGTCGACATTGATTTAAGACGTGGGCTAGGAAAGTTCCGTCGTGATTGGATTTTAGAGCGCAACGACACAGAAGAACTCAGTGAAGTTACTTCAAGTTTTACGCAACAGCGTATGGCTGATGAAGGACTCGATCATCTCCGTTTTGAAGAACTGCCCAAACCTCGACGGGCAAAAGTTGGTCAATGTGTCACTCAAAAACATTATGCAATGCAGGGCATTGTCACGCCTGAAATGGAATACATTGCCATTCGAGAAAATCAGCAACGACAGAAAACCCGCGATAAAGTATTGCTTGCTCAGCATAAGGGCGAAAGTTTTGGCGCAAGTATTCCAGAAGATATTACGCCAGAGTTCGTACGTGATGAAGTCGCTCGTGGCCGCGCAATTATTCCGAACAACATAAACCATCCCGAATCCGAGCCGATGATTATTGGGCGTAATTTTCTTGTTAAAGTTAACGCCAATATTGGTAATTCATCAGTAACTTCATCCATTGAAGAAGAAGTTGAAAAATTGGTGTGGTCGACACGTTGGGGGGCTGATACCGTCATGGATTTGTCGACAGGCCGCTATATTCATGAAACGCGTGAATGGATTGTGCGTAACTCTCCTGTGCCGATTGGTACTGTACCTATTTACCAAGCGCTTGAAAAAGTAAATGGCGTTGCACAAGACTTAACGTGGGAAGTGTTCCGCGACACGTTGATTGAGCAGGCTGAACAGGGTGTTGATTACTTTACTATCCATGCTGGCGTATTGCTACGTTATGTGCCAATGACGGCTAAACGCGTCACAGGTATCGTGAGCCGCGGTGGTTCAATTATGGCGAAATGGTGTTTGTCTCATCATAAAGAAAGCTTCCTATATACACATTTTAGAGAGATTTGTGAGTTGTGTGCGCAATACGATGTTAGCTTGTCTCTCGGTGACGGTATGCGTCCTGGCTCTGTGGCCGATGCTAACGACGAAGCACAATTTGCTGAGTTAGAGACGTTAGGTGAGTTAACAAAAATTGCGTGGGAATATGACGTACAGGTGATCATTGAAGGCCCTGGTCATATTCCAATGCACATGATCAAAGAGAACATGGAAAAGCAACTTGAAGTGTGTGACGAAGCGCCATTTTATACGTTAGGCCCGCTGACCACTGATATTGCGCCAGGTTATGATCATTTTACCTCGGGGATTGGTGCTGGCATGATTGGTTGGTATGGCTGTGCGATGCTGTGTTATGTGACGCCGAAAGAGCATCTTGGCTTGCCAAACAAGGAAGACGTAAAAGAAGGTCTAATTACCTATAAAATTGCGGCGCATGCGGCGGATCTAGCCAAAGGGCATCCAGGCGCGCAAATTCGTGATAATGCGATGTCTAAAGCGCGTTTCGAATTTAGATGGCATGATCAATTTAACATTGGATTAGATCCACAACGCGCACGTGAATATCACGACGAAACCTTACCGCAAGAATCTGGTAAAGTGGCTCATTTTTGTTCAATGTGCGGTCCGAAATTTTGTTCAATGAAGATATCTCAAGAAGTGCGAGATTACGCGGCAGAGCAGGAAACTATAAAAATTCAGCTGGTGGGTGAAACACTTGAAATTGATGCGGAGATGGCAAAGAAATCTGCTGAATTTAACGAGCAAGGTAGTGAAATTTATAAGTTAGCAAAAGAGGTTAACTAGTGAATAGCAACCAGCCTCATCATCATTTGCCTATTGTGTGGGCAATTGGCGGTGTTGATCCTACTGGGCTTGCTGGTATTAGTGCCGACAACCGCGCTGTTGCGGTTAGCGGTGCTTATTGCGTGAATATTGTCACTTGCGTGACGGCGCAAAATTCCAATGCTTTTTACAGCCTCAATGACACCAAAATTGCATTATTAGATCAGCAGTGGCAGGCGCTATTAGAACAGTGTCCGCCGCAAGTTATCAAGATTGGTCTGTTGGCAAATAGTGCCCAAGTTGAATGGTTAGCGGAGAAATTAGCGTCGCTTCGCCAAGTCAGTCCGACACTTTGGGTGATATACGATCCAGTCATTCGCGCGTCATCAGATGCTGCGCCGATTTCACGGTCGATGCTCAAGGCAATTACCACCGAGTTAATACCACAAGTCGATTTACTAACCCCAAACCTCCACGAAGCCATTCGATTGGGTGGTGAGTCTCCAGAAAGTTTTGAAAAGTTAAGCGACTATTGCCAACGACTTGCCGATGAGTTTTCTTGTCAGGTTTATCTAAAAGGCGGTCATCTTAACGACGTTTTCACTAACGAATCTGGTGTGACTGACTTCTATGCAAGACCGCTTGCTAGTCAAAGAAGTGAATATATGGCTGAGCCTGCAACAAGCTTCGTATTAACACCAATCAAAACACAACAAGCACATCGCCGTGGCAGTGGTTGTATCTTAGCAAGCTTAATTGCTGGGTATGTGGCCAATGACTATCGATTTTGTGACGCAATCGTTTTGAGTTGCGGCGTGATGAGCAAAACGTACCAGACAGCAGGCGCCTTAGGAAACTCCACAGGAGGTGCTATTCGCTTAACGGCTGACATTAATATTGATGATTTACCTGAGATAACTGTATTTGACGCCATGGTATTTAATGAGCTTGGTTATTTCGATAGTGCGTTTGCGCCGTGCCCACTTGATTTAGGTCTTTATCCTGTTGTTGATACTATTGAATGGTTAACACGTCTTTTGAAACAAGGGATTAAAACCATTCAATTGCGTGTCAAAGGTTTAACGTCTAGCGAAGTAGAACCCTTAATTATTGACGCTATTCGTCTTGGTGACGCTCATAACGCCCGCGTGTTTATTAATGACTATTGGCGTTTGGCGATTAAGCATCAGGCATACGGCGTTCATTTGGGGCAAGAAGACATGGCTATTGCTGATCTAAACGCGATTAACATCGCAGGTGTGCGCCTTGGTCTAAGTACTCACGGTGTATTTGAAGCCTTGTGGGCGAAACAGTTTATGCCGAGTTATATCGCACTAGGGCATATTTTTGCAACCCAAACTAAGGACATGCCCTCTAAGCCACAAGGTGTGGCTAAGCTGTCAACCCAAGTACGTTTATTTGAAGGCATTGTGCCCGTCACGGCTATTGGCGGCATTAGCATTCAACGAGTACAAAGTGTGGTTGACACTAATATAGCGAGTGTCGCCTTAGTCACCGCAATTACCAAGGCGAGTAATCCCGAGCAAGTGACTCAAGATCTCATTGAACGTGTTGGTGTAGGGCTGGCACATGAGTGATTTTTTTAAAACAACGCAATTACGCGTCAGTGAGTTTGAACGATATTCGCGTCAAATTATGCTTGATGGCTGGGGGGAAGAAGGGCAGTTGCGACTCAAAAACGCTCGTGTGGTCATCATTGGTTGTGGTGGATTAGGTAATATCGTAGCAACGTATCTTGTGGGCGCAGGTGTAGGCACGATAAGCCTCATCGATGGTGATGACGTTGAACTATCGAACTTGCCACGCCAAATAGCATTTGATAGAGACAGCTGTGGGCTCAATAAAGCCGATGAATTAACGCAGCGATTGTTTAGCCAAAACGATGACGTTGATATTCATGTTAATCCGCTCTTTGTGGATGCTGACAACATTGATGAGTTACTTGAACACCACGATCTAGTCATTGATTGTTCAGATAACTTTGAGACACGACGGCTGATTAACCACTGGTGTGTCACCAATAAACTAGCCCTGCTGAGCGCCAGCGTTATTGGTTGGCAAGGGCAGGCATTACTCGTATTGCCAAATTTAGCGTATGGCTGCTATCAATGTTTATTTGATGTCATTGGCACGCAAAAAAAGTCGTGTCAGAGTATGGGCGTCAATCCGGCAATGGTCGGCATAATAGGGAGCTATCAAGCAAACGAAGCACTGCGATTTCTGCTTAAGTCATCAAGTAAGCTCTCATCTCATGTAAGTTTGATCGATGGTGCTAACCTTTCGATAAACCAGTTCTTACGCGCTGCAAATCCTCAATGTGATGTATGTGCACGTATTAGGGAGCCAAATGATGATTAATCAAACAATTCAAGTAATCGTTAATCAAGACCAGCAATTATCGATTGATACTGATAATAATTGCCTCAAGACAGTCATTTCTCTTATCGATATAGATACGGCAACGCTTGCTGTTGCAGTAAACAACGCGATCGTGCCACGAGGGCAGTGGTCGGAATTTATTATCAACGATGGTGATCGCATCAATGTATTTGGTGCAATTGCTGGTGGCTAGAAAGTCACTCGTCATTGTAAAAATTGAGTGAGGAAAAATGACAACAACAACTGATTTATTAACCATAGGTGATAAGACATTTTCATCGCGTCTATTTACGGGGACTGGTAAATTTTCTAGTAGCGACATGATGATGGCCTCTCTGAACGCATCTCAAAGTGAATTAGTGACTATGGCACTAAAACGGGTCGATATAGCGGGTCAAACGGATGATATTTTAGCGCCATTAGTGCAGGCTGGTTTTAATTTACTTCCAAATACTTCCGGTGCAAAGAATGCACAAGATGCTATTTTTGCAGCGCAATTAACTCGCGAAGCCTTGGGGACCAATTGGGTGAAGTTAGAAATACATCCTGATCCTAAGTACCTTATGCCTGATCCGATAGAAACGCTTAAAGCGGCTGAAGCATTGGCGAATGACGGTTTTATCGTATTGCCATATATGCATGCCGACCCCGTGTTAGCCAAGAACTTAGAAGAAGCAGGGTGTGCTGCGGTCATGCCACTTGGCTCGCCAATTGGCTCTAACAAAGGATTAGCATCGCGGACATTTTTAGAAATTATTATTGAGCAAGCTAATGTCCCTGTGGTGATAGATGCTGGCATTGGCGCGCCATCAGACGCTGCATTAGCCATGGAAATGGGCGCTGATGCTGTCCTTGTCAATACCGCGATGGCGGTTTCGCATCAACCAGTCGCTATGGCCAAGGCATTTTCCCTTGCGGTGGAAGCAGGGCGCAGTGCGTTTTTAGCAGGGCTGGCGCCAAAGGCTCAGCATGCGATAGCCACGAGCCCATTGACAGGTTTCTTAGACTAATGACTGATCATCAATTGAGCGACCAATCGTTTAGCCAACATGTCGTGATGGATGAATGGCAGCAAATGGCTTGTGAGATAAATGCGGTTGATGACAATGCGGTGGTTCAAGTACTGGCTAAGTCAAAGGCAAATCAACGTTTGTCACTAAATGACTTTAAAGCACTTATTTCTCCGGCTGCCGCTCCTTATTTAGAACATATGGCGGCTGAGAGTCAGCGCTTAACTCAACAGCGCTTTGGCAAAACCATTCAGCTATTTGTGCCACTGTATTTATCGAATATGTGCTCGAACATTTGTACCTATTGCGGCTTTAGCATGGAAAATAAAATTCGCCGTACCACGTTAAGCTTTGAACAAATACACAAAGAAGCACAAGCGATTAAAGCAAAGGGCTTTGAGCATGTATTAATAGTGACGGGAGAGTCTGAACGCAAAGTTGGCATCGAGTATTTTGAATCGGCCTTATCCGTACTCAAAGAGTATTTTAGTCATATTGCGATGGAAGTGCAGCCACTAAAAGAGCATGAATATCGGCGTTTACACGAGCTAGGTGTTGAATCAATTTTGGTTTATCAAGAAACCTATCACCGTGAAAAATACGCAAAATATCATCTCAAGGGCAAGAAATCTGATTTTGATTATCGCCTGCAAACGCCAGAACGAGTCGGGCGGGCTGGCATCAATAAAGTCGGCTTAGGTTGTCTACTAGGCTTAGAAGATTGGCGCACTGATGCCTTTTATGTGGCAAAACAGTTACGCTTTTTGGAAAAGCAATTTTGGAGTATGAAATTCTCGCTCGCTTTTCCACGGCTTCGCCCATGTGAAGGTGGCGGCGAGGTTAATTCTCCGATGAGTGAGCGAGAACTCGTTCAGCTGATTTGTGCTTATCGCATCTTTAATCAACAAGTCGAATTATCACTGTCTACCCGTGAATCAGCTGTATTTCGCAATAACATGGTGGCCCTTGGTATCACGACGATGAGTGCGGAATCGAAAACACAACCCGGCGGTTACGCTAATGACGATAAATCATTGGAGCAATTTAGTATTGATGACAATCGCAGTGTCGACGATGTGGCGCAGATGATTACTGACAAAGGTTATCAGGTTGTGTGGAAAGATTGGCAACAGGGCTTGGTATCGCAATGACTATGCCAACGGCATAGTCATATAATAAAAGCGCTCGTCTTGTTTATTGGTCGTAAAGCCAACACGGCTATATAGCTTGTGGGCAGGGCTGCGCTGGAAAACTTTGAGCTCGATAGCGTAGCATTGCTGCTCTGTAGCCATCGCCTTTACAAAACCAATCACCTGAGCACCATACCCTTTACCTTGATAAGCTGTTCCGATTTGAATGTCGCGTAGCTGACAGATCTTATTGTCGAATGATAAACGTAACACGCCAATCAATTCGTTATTCATCAAAATATCAAAATTATCTAGCGCTTTGGTCGCCTGATAAACATCGTCAATATTCCAATTCACATCATACATTTCATAATAAATTTGCATGTTGTCTAAGGTGAATTGAGCTGCCGATTTTAGATTTTTTACCTTTGCAATTTTTAACATTGTTTATATCTCTTGGCACCACTGAATCGTGGTGCCATAAATGTGACCATTACAAAATTAATGCCGCTGCGGTGCCAAAGACAATCAGAGGAATATTATAATGAATGAAGGTTGGCACTACCGTATCCCAAATATGATCGTGTTGACCGTCGACATTTAAACCGGACGTAGGCCCAAGCGTCGAGTCTGACGCTGGTGAACCCGCATCACCTAAGGCTGCTGCTGTGCCGACTAATGCTGCGGTCCCAAGAATTGAGAAACCAAAGGACAAACAAAGAGGAACGTAGATGGCGGCAATAATTGGAATGGTGGAGAATGATGATCCAATGCCCATTGTAATTAATAATCCAATAACCAACATTACTATGGCAGCAAGTAACTTGTTATCACCAATCACCGACGAAAATCCACTTACTAATGATTCAATGTCACCAGTTGCTTTCATGACCGTTGCAAAGCCCGCTGCTGAAATCATAATAAAGCCGATGGTGCCCATCATTTTTACGCCACTGGTAAAAATATCTTGGGTGTCACTAGGCTTAAAGACACCGCCAATAGCAAATATGATTAAACCAACAATAGAGCCTGCGATGATGGAGTTACTATAGCGTTGAATAACTAATGCTGCGAGCATGGCAACGAGTGCTGAAATAATATAACGCGGATTGAAGTCCAAGGTTTGTTGACTCGCATCTACCTTGTGCGACATATATTTTCTCGGCTGGCGATAGGTAATAAATAATGCCACTAGTAAACCTAACAACATACCACCTACTGGAATTGCCATGACGAATGGAATTTGCGATGCCGTTATTTCTAGCCCATTGTTGGTTAAGTTTTTGAGTAACAATTCGATCAGGAAAACTTGACCAAAGCCATAGGGTAGCAACATGTAAGTGCCTGTTAATCCAAAGGTCAACGTACAGGCAATTGCACGTCGATCTAGATTAAACTGATTAAATATCCCTAACAGTGCCGGAATTAAAATAGGAATAAAGGCGATGTGAACCGGCACAATATTCTGAGAGCTTATGGCGGCTACCAAAATAACACTAAATAGAATGGCCTTGACCATGGTGTGAGAACCGTCAGCTTTACGGCCAACTAGGGCAATAATTTTGCTCGCCAGAAGGTCGGTAACTCCAGAGCGACTAATGGCTACTGCAAATGCCCCCAACATGGCGTAATCAAGGGCGATTGGCGCGCCGCCGCCTAAGCCTGATTTGAAGACGTCTATAGTTTCTAACAGTGGCATTCCACTATACAAACCACCAACTATTGCACTGATAATCAGTGCAAAAACTACGTTAATTCGACATAGTGAAAGTATTAGCATTAAGAGTACAGCTAAGACAACAGCATTCATTTCGATTCCTTTATTGTTTTTATTTTCATCGTGTTAGGTCGGGCTTCAATATACCGTGTAATGAGTCTATAAGAAACCGTGGCATTGGTAGAAGTGTCTGACTCATATTGGTTAAATTCACTGATTGTTGGCATATTATGTCAACTAATTATATTTGAATATAATATTATAACGTTAAAACAATTACTTATGTTTTGGTTCTTTCTTTGCACTATGAAGACACTAGCAATAATTGACTAGTGAATGAATTTTCAAGGAGATAACATGAGTTTGTTGCGATTAATTTTAAATGTGGCTTGGTTTTTATGTGGTGGCGTCATCATGAGCTTGTTATGGGCGCTTGTCGGTATCATTGCATGCATAAGTATTGTCGGTATTCCATTTGCGCGTTCATGTTTCGTCATAGCACGATTAGCGCTATGGCCTTTTGGTCACGACATCGAAAATCGTGAATATTTAACACGTCGAGAGGATATTGGAACTGGCTCTTTAGGTGTTGTGGGCAATGTTATTTGGTTTGTACTTTTTGGCTGGTGGTTAAGTTTAGGGCATTTGATTCACGCGGTTTGTTGTTTTGTGACTATCATTGGTATTCCGTTTGGTATTGTTCATCTAAAACTTGCGATGCTAAGTTTTGCACCTATTGGTCAGACTGTGGTTCCTGTTAGATAAACGATTAAATTATTCCAATAAAGGTAGGGTCTGTTGATCTTTCGAGGATGAATTTTGTGCAATTGACAAGACTTTTTCGCAAGACATGAGGAGCGACGCCTAGTTTACCTAGGTGAGCGACGAAAAACGCGGTGAAAATGTCTTGTCATTGCATCCGAAGGACAGCGTTTGTTCGTGATTTATACAGCGTTATCGCCTCCTAGCTTAGCCCACTAAGCGTCGCAGGCTCTGCCTTGCATAAATCGCGATCAATTCGCTGCAAAAACCTTCACCAAAGATCAACAGACCCTAGGCAATGGACTTACTATTAACTATGCGTCGTAATAATACTTTGCACTTTAGTTTGCAAAGTATTAGCACTAGCCTCTTGCGCTGCAATTGGCTCATCAACGATAAGACCAACTCGAGACCAAAAACGACGTGGTTTTGTCGTAAATGCATGACCGTCTTTGTGACTAAAGAAAGAGCCCCATAGGCCAGTTAATGCCATAGGAACAACAGGCACTGGATTGTTCTTTAAGATTTTCTCAATACCACCTCTAAATTCATTTAACGTTCCATCTTTGGTGATTTTACCTTCAGGAAAAATACACACGAGTTCACCTTCATTAAGTTCATGTTGGATTTGCTCGAATGCTTTGTTGTAGGTATCAATATCTTGCTTAGGTGAACAAATAGGGATGGTTTTTGCCCATTTAAAGACGTATTTCATGATTGGCATGTTAGCAATGCTTTTGTCCATCACAAAGCGCACTGGACGTCGAGAACTCCCCGCGATTAGCAGCGCATCGACAAAACTAACATGATTACATACCAGCACCGCAGCACCTTCGTCAGGAATATTGCTAATGCCCTGATGTTTAACGCGATACATTGTATGGCTAATAATCCAAATGATGAAGCGCAACACAAACTCAGTCACTTGTGAGTAAATATAACCAGCAACGACTAGGTTGGCGATGCCTAAAACAAGGAAATATTGAGCAATAGATAATTCAAGCACCGATAACAAGACGATAGCTAATATGGCACTTAACACCATAAATAATGCATTGAGCACATTGTTTGCTGCAATGATTTGGGCACGACACTTGTCGTCACCACGGGTTTGGATAAGTGCATTTAGCGGTACGACATAGATGCCACTAAACACGGCGAGTAACAATAAGTCCGCTAATAAACGGTAGTTTTGCGGATGATTAATAAATTCCATTGCCGTCATGTTTTCAATGACCATGACTGATTGCGCCGCAAAATATATATCGATTCCAAAGATACTCATACCAATAGAGCCAATAGGGATGATGCCTAATTCTATTGTGTGGCCTGACAATCGTTCACATAAAATAGAGCCTAAACCAACGCCGAACGAAAACACCACCAACAATAAGGTGACTAACTGCGTGTTTCCGCCAAGATTATTAATAGCAAACGCAGGAAATTGAGTGAGGTAACCAGCGCCTAAAAACCAAAACCAGCTAATGGCCAAAATAGACAAAAACAGTGGGCGTTCTTGTTTGATGTTGCCAATCGTGTGTTTGATGCTGGTCAATGGATTGTAATTGACCTTAAGCTCTGGATTATTGGCCGGCGCATTGGGAATTGAACGACTTGCGACGTAGCCGATAAAAGCAAAACCGATAACAGCAACAGCGATAATAATGAGTGCTTGTTCAAACTCAAACAAAACACCCGCCAAAATAGTACCGCCAAGAATAGCTAAAAATGTGCCCATTTCAATGAGTCCATTGCCACCCACCAACTCACTCTTATCAAGGTGTTGCGGCAGTAATGAAAATTTAACAGGGCCAAAGAAGGCTGATTGAGTCCCCATTAAAAACAATACCACCAACATTAAGTTAGTTTGCTGCCACATCAGTGCTAGTGCGCCAATAACCATGATGGCAATTTCGGCGAGTTTGATAATGCGTATTAGTTTGGACTTTTCATACTTATCGGCTATTTGACCACCAATCGCTGAGAATAAGAAAAACGGAAGAATGAATAACCCCGCAGCGATATTGGTTAGCAATCCTGATTGCTGAGCATCAACGGCAAATAATGCAATAAATAACAATAGGGTATTTTTATAGAGGTTATCGTTAAAAGCACCTAAGGCTTGGGTGACGAAATAAGGTAGAAAACGACGCTGCGAAAATAGTGAAAACTGACCTTGCGATGACATATTTAACTTTCCGTTAATTAAAAACAGTGACGCTAAGTATTAACTAATAATTGAATAATTAATAGCTTAGTCATGATTTCATTGGACGTGATAGATAAAGTTGCAGCATTTGAAACTAGGGGTATCAATCGAAGTTTTAGATGCTAGGTGCCCTTTGGGAAATGGGCACCTTAAATGTACTAGGTAACTGTTTTTCTGGGGCGTATTTGTAGGTAACGAAAATTGAGTATTACCGCAATAATAAAAGCACTGACCAATAGTAACTGCCACCAACTGATCGTTAATGCAAAGGTATAACGCAGCAGCGCTAATAATCCGAAATAGCCAATAATGGAATATTGAAACCAAAGAGCAATCGGTGTTGCTAATGGAATTAAGGATTGCTGTTTAGTTCGCATTATCCAGTGGCCAGCTAACCAGCTCGATACCGCAATAACCAACACGAGCAAGCCGACGAAAGCGAATGAGCTCCAGATCATCAATGTAGACCAGTCAACAACTTGTGCCGATTTGGCTGGGCCAGACCACAAGGCATCCCAACTGACAGCGAGAATAAGCGATAAGCTAACAATGAGCTGTCTGTTGTCATCGGCTGGTGGCTGATTTAGTTCACTGATTTCTTGCCACAAAAAATGGCTAATACACACAAAAGCAACGAGTCCAATAATAGGTGTTAACAAGGGAATAGCCTGAATGCTGAAATAGGTGAACAGGTAACCAATCATAGGAAATAAGGTGTGAGTTAGGGACACTCCGATAATCCAAAACATCGCGCGTCTGAATGAATAAAGCTGCTTAGCGCGCAGCACTGTCGCAATAGCTACATCGGTTCCAATGCCTAATCCCATCACCAAGCTAGCGCAAATAAAATCAATTAACGATGCGCTCATTTTGAACCTCCTTGCTCATTATCTGAAAGCGTTGACGGCCAATCGAGTCTGATATCCCATTGATATTGATGTTCCGGTTTTAATGGTGGTTGCTGGGTGTTAACCGTCTGTAATACATTTTTGGCTTTTGATAATGTGGCGTCGCGTCCAAAAATATAGCTCTGCTCTTTAACTATTGTTAAATAAGCTTTGTTAAGGGCTAATGCACGTGATTTTGACGGCATAATTAGCTGATAGAGGTTATCAACGCCTTTAACTTTTTCTTCGTTTACATCGCCATTGGCTAAGAACCATTTGTCTAACATTTCTTGATTTTGGCGAAACTCATCACCACCACCAACGCGTTTAAAGTAGGTTAAAAACTCTCCTTCGTCTGTGTTTAATGTGGCTACGTCTCGCTGATTTTTTAAATTGATATAGCCCCAACCTGCGGCACCTGCGATTTTTCGTGGAAACGAAAACGTTTGATCAATTGTCGAACCAATAGTCTTATGACAACCGTTACAAAAAGCCAGCTCTTGATGATGTTGTTGGCGTAATTCGCCTTGTTTATCTTCAATGTACGCGTTGATAGTCCAGCCAAAACCGTTATCGATACCACGGTCACCTAGATAAACCGTCTTGGGTAATGACTCGGCTAGTTTCTCTTTATCTTCGCGCATATAGGCGCTTTTTAGGCTATTGCGGTGTTTAAATTTATGTTTCTTCATGTAGCGAACTTCTTTCATGCGCTTGGCATTGAAGATTGCGCCGTTGTTGTCCACGCCTAAGTAGCGCACGGTATGTAAAAACTCAGTACCTTGCGGGTAGAGCATGGGTGCCAGCGACGTATTGGTTGCGTCGCCCACGTAGCGTTCTCTAGCGACGACACGAGTGATCCGAGCGTCTATTTTGCCATTGCCATTTAAATCATCGCCAATGGTAATTTCTGAGATCGGCGGGACGGTAACGCTTTTAAGGGCTTTAACCGTTAACTCAACCAACGCAAGGTTGGCAAAATAAACGTCGTGAGAATATTGGCCGTGACGTTCTCTAAATGTCTTATCCAAACGGATCATCGCATCACCAGTGGAGCCATTTGTTGGCCAAAAGGTACTGGGAAAAGGTTTGTAGTTAAAAGCTATCCAATGGCTTCCGTCGTTGGCAATGCCTAGTTTGTCAAACGCTGCTTGCGCATTGGCTAAATTGTTAATTGGGGTGAATTCACCACGCCACTGTTTATTGTTCTTCATTTTATTAATGAATGGCTGATAGTTATCTGTTGCTGTCCATTGCATGATGTTGTCATCGGTAATGGACTTTATCAGGTGGGTACGATCAACAAAGAGGTTTTTCCAATTGTTAGTACTACCCACATCTGAAAATTCATAGTTACCTTGTAAGCCGCCATCTGACATCATATTGCTGCGTTTATTCGCATTTGGATAACTTTGATGGCACGCATAACAAGGGTTGTTTTCGCCTTCAGTTTTTGTGTAACACTGCGGAGGAATGACTGACTCAGGGTTATAGACTTGGTTAGTTGTTAAATATTCTATCGCTGGAGCTTGGCCTAGTGGATATTGCGGTGGCAGCTGCGTTGAGTGATACGCAGCATGTTGTATTGAATTAATAGGCTCTTCATTGCAACCTAGCAATAGACCAACAAGGATTATCGGTAATAAACGCGTCATAATTATCTCGTTATTTTTACAAACACAAAAGGAGGCTAAGTGCCTCCTTATTTTCATTGAGCTAAGACTTACTTGTCTGATGGCTCATATAACCAAAGTGTGTTGTTTTCTTGAAAGCCATCTTCACCAATAATGATGCGACCGTCTTCCATCACAATAACGTTGTCCGGTTGAGAAAGTTGGTTTACATCGCAACGTGCGGCGCCGTCTAAACTGCTGCGATAAGTGCCACCCATAACAACAGGTTCAATACGACTGATGTTGTAGTTCTCACCTAATTTAGCGCGATAGACACCACCACAATCTTTAACGCGATCAGACAATTGCATATCACCCTCATCATCAATCATTGTTTTGTCGAGATCGGCAATGCCAATGTAAAGATAGGCTGATTTAACCACTTCGCCAGCAATAGTATCTGTACCTTCAACCGCTTCTTGAGCGCGCTTCGTGTTGATTGAAATGCCTTCAAGCTTGCGCCATTCAGCCGTTGCGCCTTTTGCCTTTGCTGCGGCTCGTGATTCCAAGAATGCAGCGCGATTATCCATCGCCATTCCCGCAGTTACTTTACCGCCGCCATTAGCAACTGTTGGATAATTACTATCACCTTTAGCCCAGGCTTCAACATCGGCAACTGTCATGAAGTTTGTTTCTCCATCGACGTAGTCGTCAGTACCTAAGCCGTCAAATGCATCGATCCAAGGTTCAATTGTTGCATTGTCACCGTGAGCCAGTTCAATCCATTCAACAGAGAAACCTGTGACGGCAGGATCCGTTAAGCCAGCGTCTTGAGTTAATTTTGCACCGTATAGCGTACCAGCGCTTAAATCGTTGGCCGTATCAGCAATGAATTTGAATAACACGCCACCAGTGTCATCTTGAGATAGATAAACGGTTTTGCCATCAGGCATTGCTGTTGCGTTTTCGTGCTCAAAACGGCCCATCGCAAAATGCTTAACAGGAATTGGTTTCGCCGCTTTAGGATCGGTAACTTCAATGATATAGCCATAGTCGTAAGGGTTTGGTGCCAATGGCGCCATCATGTCCCACATGTGAGATAAACGAGTGCTTGAATCTGTAACAACAGCAGGGTCATTCCAACTCGCGTCAGTTGTTGTATCGACTGACGAGTTCACAATCCACTCTTCAGACGATAGCGGTGTCCCCCAAGGCGTTACAGAGCCAAAGCAGTTAGCCGCCGTGCCTTTTACACCTGAAAAGTCGATCATCATTGGTTCAGAAACTTCCCAAGTGCCATTGGTCTTCTTGTTCAGCGATAAGCGGCTCATACCCCCTGGGTATTCTTCCCAGTTGGTAAATAAATAGCCTTCACCCGCACCTGTTGAAATGAAGCCATTGAAATCAGGCATGTCATTTTCAAGGATTAATCGCTCACCATCGTTGGAGTAAATATGGCCTAAACCTTTCTCAAGTTTCTCATCATACGTATTGCCCGTTTGACCAAGTACTTGGTATTTACCATAAGCTGCGATAACTGTTTGACGCTCTTCAACGCTACTTGGAACAGGCGAGCTAATTAGCTGTGCAGGTAATTTATTAAAGTTAATCCCAGTTAAGACGCCAACGGTACCCGTATTAAAAGGTACATTATTGAGCTCATCAACTTCAGTATTTGAGTCACTTGGATGCTGAATATTAAAGAACAAGTCGCCTTCTTCAGATAAAAAAGCACCAGTCACTTCTGCGCCTGTTGGTACCGTTGCTAACCGAATTAAGCGATTAGCATTGATGCCTGCATCACCTTGCTGACCAGTTTCGCCTTGCTCACCCTGTGAACCTTGCGTTCCTTGAATTCCGTCTTTACCGTCGTCGCCAGAGCACCCTGCAAGTGCAAACATTACTGCTAATGAAATGGTACTTACTTTCAAATGATTGAGAGCCAGTTTCATGATATTTCCTTTAATTGCTTTAGTTTTAATTAATTGGGATTAACGAATATTGCGCGAAGAAGTATAGAAACGAGTTTTGACACTTAGGTGACATCGAAATGACATTACAGTGACGAGGAAATGAACGAAATATGGCATCAGGTCTCGACTGTCATATTTTATGTTATTTAAAACAAGGAGTAATTTACTAGTGAATGAGCAAGAGTCTGATAACTGTTGCTAGTGAAGGTATATTTCCACCGTAGTTTATGATTTTGGGTTCTGTCGTGCTCAACTTGTAACTAATCAATCAGGACATAAATGAGGGCCAGGACCCTGAGCTGAAAGTACGTCTTTAGGATTTACAAGTCGACACTTTTCCATCGATAAACAGCCACAGCCGATACAGGTATCAATGTTGTTTTTGAGATCAGTTAATTGATCAATCCGTTGTTGTAACTGATCTCGCCATTCATTTGATAAACGATTCCAGTCACAAACCGTAATGCGCTTCTTATTTGGTAATGTGGCAAGTGCTGCCTTAATTTCTTGCAGTTGTATTCCTGACTCTTGAGCGATTCGAATGACAGAAATGATGCGTAATACGTCACGATTAAAACGACGGTGGTTACTCTTATCACGAAATGACGTAATGAGTTCTTTGGCTTCATAAAAATGGATAGTGGATACTGCTACTCCGGCTCGTTTGGCGACTTCTCCCACTGATAACTCTTCTTTTATTGGCATGATCGAATTCTCTAACATTTATTATTGACCTCAAGTATAGTTGAGGGGGTAGCATGCCTGCAAATTTTTATGAAAGGTAGGTAACTATGAAGCATTTTTCTTGGGTTTTTACCCTAATATTCATTATGTTGAGTTTAACGGGGATATTTTATTTAAAGCAGTCTGTCTCTGCGCAACCGGCGCAGGATGACTATGAACCAGCGGCAACTATTCAGGCAACTCACGTTAAGGTTAGTGATTTTCAGCCGAGTCACACGGTACTTGGAGAAAGTATCGCGATTAATCAAGTGATGCTTAAGAATGAGCGTGCAGGCAAAATTGTTTATTTGAATCTTGATCCAAGTAACGTTGTAAAACAAGGTCAAACCTTGGTGCGAATCGACGACAGCGAGGAGCAAGCACAATTAAAGTCAGCGAAAGCGACAGCCATTTTAAAACAACAAACGCTCAGTCGTATTCAGTTGCTCTACAAAGACAAACGTATTAGCCAAGAGAAACTAGATATTGCGAGTGCAGAGCTTGCTATTGCTCACGCTGATGTCGGCATCATCGAATCAAACATCTCAAAAAAATCAATTAAAGCGCCCTTTGATGCTTACGTTGGATTACATAACTTAGCGATTGGGCAAACGCTTTCTGAAAACGCAGATATTACTCAATTGATTGGGGTTAACGATAATATTTGGGTTGATTTTAATGTGCCACAAATCTATCCAATGTTAGATAACAACAGCACGGTGAATGTGTCGTTACCGCAACAACTCAAAGGCGCGACAGCGACGGTTATTTCAAGTGCGCCGACGTTACGTGGTCAAAGTCGACAAGTTCACTATCGCGCGCAGTTGAGCTTGGATAAGCTGACCATCAAACCACAATTCTTAGTCAATGTTACGTTACCTGTAGCGCAAAATAAGTCGGCGATCATTGTGCCTAATTTAGCTATCACTCGCGACCAGCTTGGTGAATATGTGTTTGTGGTAAATGAAGAGCCGAATGATAGCTTTCGGGTAACTCGTCGCCAAGTGCAATTAGGAGACCGTTTAACCCAAGGTGTTGTGATTGACTCTGGTCTTGAGCAAGGTGAGCGTATTGCCACCATTGGCGCATTTAAATTACGTGAAGGTCTTAAGGTCTTTATTGAACCGACGCCAATGGACGACATTATAGCGCTTAGCGAAAATGGAGGTATCCGATGATTAATCAGTTAAAGGGCAATGTCATGGATGTCTTTGTAAAGCGTCCTATTCTATCAATTGTGATTTCACTGTTTATTTGTTTGGCGGGTTTGTGGGCAGTGAAAAGTATTTCTGTCTTACAATTTCCGATGATCAAGAGTGCATCGTTGACCATTAATACGGTATATACCGGTGCATCAGCAGAAGTGGTAAAAGGCTTTGTAACTGATCCTATAGAACGCATTGCAACAACAGTGCCCGGTGTGGAATATGTCGATTCATCGACAACCTCTGGCCAGAGCACAGTGACGGCTTGGTTAAAACTCAATGAAGATACAACAGCTGCTTTGGCTGAGCTAAATACACGTCTTAGCCAAATTAAGTTTGAATTACCACCGGGTGCAGAAGATCCTGCGGTATCGGTAACACGTACCGATAGACCCAATGCTGTTTTCTACCTAAACGTCGAAGCAAAAGGGGCGAGTTTATCGCAGTTAAGCGATTATCTAACACGTCAGGTTAATCCAATTATCAGTAACATTAGCGGCGTACAAAAAGTGGGTATTGAAGGTGCGAGAACGCCAGCAATGCGTATATGGTTAGACGCTAATCGCATGAACATACTTAATGTTAGTAGTGAAGAGGTGTATAACGCGCTGGCTAATAACAACAGCATTTCAACCTTGGGTTATGGTCAGAATGATACGCAACGAATTGATATTGTTGCTAATACGCAATTATCAACTGTCACTGAATTTGAGCAACTTATTGTAAAGCGTGATAATGAAGGCATTGTTTATGTTAAAGATATTGCCGATGTAAAGCTTGGCGCTGAGCAAGCAAACAGTACCGCGAGGTTTAATTTAAAAGATACCGTTTACATTTCAGTGTTTCCTTTGCCGGGGGCTAATGAAATTGAAATTGGTGATCGTCTGTACAAGGTGCTTGATGACATTAATGCGAAAGCGCCAAATGGCCTGCACATTAACATCGCTTACGATGGCACGCTATATATGCGTGATGCACTGCAAGAGATAGTGTCGACGCTGATTGAAACCGTTATCTTAGTTGGCATTGTTGTTTTACTCATGATGGGATCTTTCAAGACAGCCTTGGTGCCGTTAGTGACTATTCCAATTTCAATTTTAGGGGCTATTGCCGCAATTTGGGTAATGGGCTTTACGTTAAATCTTCTCACTGTGTTAGCTATTGTATTGTCGGTTGGTTTAGTGGTCGATGATGCGATTGTAGTTGTTGAGAATGTGGCGCGTCACATGCGCGACGGTATGCCAAGAATACAGGCGGCATTAGTGAGCTCTCGCCAATTGTTAGTGCCTGTGATTTCAATGACGTTAACGCTTGCCATGGTTTACGCACCTATCGGATTTTTATCAGGATTGACGGGGGTATTGTTTAAAGAGTTCGCCTTTACATTGGCTATCGCCGTGTTGCTCTCAGGTGTAGTCGCTATTACTTTATCGCCTATCATGAGTGCTTATGTGGCGGATGCTAAAGGTAAAGAAGGGCGTTTTACGCGATTGGTGAACGGACTATTTGCCAAACTTCAGGTGCGCTACAGCAAGCTCTTAAAACGCTCGATGGGTTATCAAGGGCAAATCATGCTGGTGGCGCTAATCATTGGTTTACTCATTGTTCCTTTTTATCAACAATCTGCCAAAGAATTAGCACCGATTGAAGATCAAAGTAGTATTAACGTTGTAATGCAGTCACCGCCTGAGTCGTCGCTGAAATACAATGAAGCCAACATCAAGCCCGTTGTAGAAAACTTGCTAACCATCGAAGGCGGCGAGCAAATGTGGCAGGTTATTACCAGTACTGGTGGTTTTGGTGGCTTGGAGTTTGTGAAAAGCGAACAGCGTGATTTCACGACAGCTGAAAAAATGCCTGAGATTTACGGTCGTTTGACAGGATCTGCAAGCTTAAATAATTTACCTATTTTGCCGTCGCCGCTACCTACGGCTGGTCAGTTTGATGTTGAAATGGTGGTGAAGTCTAGCGCCAGTTATGAAGAGATGAAAGAATACGCCGATGCTTTAGTGTATGCCGCCTTTGGCAGCGGAAAATTCTTATATGCTGATACCGATTTAAAAATAGATTTACCGCAAATGTCCCTCAAACTGAATCGCCAGAAAATCGCTGATTTAGGGATGACAGTACAAGAGGTGAGTCGCCAGCTTAACATCTATCTATCGGCTAACTTTGTTAATCGTTTTGATGCTAATGGCAAAGCTTATCGCGTGATCCCAATGTTGGATAATGCGATTGCCAATGATCCACAGCGATTAAAAACGTTAACCATTAAAACACCGCAAGGTGAACTTGTGAGTGTGAGCGACTTTGTTGCCGTGACATGGAATACGGTGCCACGTGCGTTGGGCTCTTTCGGTCAGCAAAATTCGTTTAAGATTTATGGCGGTATTTTACCTGGGGTTACGAAAGAGCAAGCATTGGCGAGCTTAGAAGAAGCAGCGGCGAGTATTTTGCCCAGTTCATATCTTGTTGATTATGCTGGTGAGTCACGGGAAATTCGTAAAGAAGGCAATAGTTTGATGACGGTTATGGCTATCTCATTTGCCATTGTTTTCATGATTTTAGCCATTCAATTTAATAGCTTTAGGGATCCTTTAGTCATTTTATTTGGCTGTGTGCCATTGGCGTTATCAGGCGCATTATTCTTACCATTTTTATCGTTAACAACGGTAAATATCTATTCGCAGATTGGCTTGGTTACCTTGGTTGGATTGATTGCCAAAAATGGCATTCTCATTGTTGAGTTTGCTAATCACTTACAGGAGCAAGGGCAGGATAAACTCCACGCGGTAATCGAGTCGGCAAGTACGCGTTTGCGTCCTATTTTGATGACGACGCTAGCCACTGTTTTAGGTCACTTCCCGTTAGTACTGGTGTCTGGCGCCGGTGCAGAAGCAAGAAACAGTATCGGTATTATTTTAGTGTCAGGCATGATTATAGGTACGATTTTTACCTTGTTTATTCTGCCGGTATTTTACTTATGGTTTGCTAGTGATCACCGCCCTAAACAAGTTGCTGCCAATAGTGAACAAGTTTCTACCACTAACGATGATGTGCTGAAAAGCGCCTAAGTAAGGAGTCATAATGAAAGTAGCAGTAATATTAGGGACATCACGTGGTGATGGCAATACCCGAAAATTAGTCGATGAATTTTCGGTATTTAGTGAGGCTAAGGTGTTTGATTTAGCAGATTACGATATTTCGTTTTATGACTATGAGCACCATAATAAGGATGACGATTTCCTACCTCTAA
>MPDF01000080.1 GCA_001874365.1 Gammaproteobacteria bacterium MedPE
CAGATACAATGACTATCAAATCAGTCAGGTAATGGTTGAACCTGTACCTCGAATGTTAGTGAGTCAATATGGCGTTGCCGACTGTAATGGGTGCAAATTAGAAGCGGGTGCCTCGAGACCAATGATTAGAGTCGTTGAAAAGCCGGCAATAGACGAAGCACCCTCAAATTTAGCAGTAGTTGGTCGATATGTACTGTCTAGTGCGATTTGGACATTGCTTGAAAATACTCCAGCAGGTGCTGGCGATGAAATTCAACTTACTGATGCAATCGAAAAATTGATACATCATGAAATGGTTGAGGCTTTTCATATGTCTGGGCGTTCCCATGATTGCGGTAGTAAACTAGGTTACATGAATGCATTTGTCGAATATGGCTTGCGCGATGCTAATTTAGGTAGGGAATTTAAAGAGTCGTTAAACGCTTTACTGGCATAGTGTGTATTCACTTTAAAAAATCGCGATGCAACCTAATGTATCGCGATTTTTTATTGTTAGATAATTTTAAAGTTTTGTTTTTAGTCGCCTTTTAATACATAATCGAATGACAGCCCTCAATACTTTCTCTCAATAAAGCCGCGACAACTGTTACGCACAGTTAGGTAATAATATGTGAGATGGGCATATCACGTCATTAAGGTGAGATTATGGAAAATATAAACCGCGCACGAGTATTGTTTGTTGATGATGAGCCAGATGTACTTCGTTCCCTATCACGTATTGCACGTAAACTCGATGCACACATCCTAACTGCAAATAGCGGCCGAGAAGCGTTAGGTATTATTGAACAATCTCCCGTTGATGTCATTGTTACGGATATGCGTATGCCGGAGATGGACGGTAATGAATTGCTGACTCAGGTAGCGAAGTTAACGCCAGAGACTGTGCGTATTGTACTAACCGGTTATGCTGATATGGATATGGTGTTAGGCGCTATTAACAGCGGCCATATTTGGGGCTATTTACAAAAGCCTTGGGATAATTATGAGCTTATCATCAAGCTAAAGCAGGCATTGCAGCTGCAACAAGTATTAGCTGAACGCACGTTAATGCGACGTACCATTGAGCAATATCAGTATTATCGTAAAGAACACTTCGAGGGATTTATTGGCGATTCAGTTGCCATGCAATTTGTTTATTCGTCGATTGAGCAATGTGCGCCTAGTCAGGCGTCTGTTTTTATTACGGGACCAAGCGGGTCAGGAAAAGAAGTCGCCGCTCAAGCCATTCATGAATTAAGCAAGCGCAGTGACAAAGCATTTATTGCCTTAAATTGTGCTGCAATCCCTAGTGAATTAATGGAATCAGAGATTTTTGGGCACGTGAAAGGCGCTTTCTCGGGCGCTGTTTCTAATCGAGATGGTGCAGCTTCACTCGCTAATGGCGGAACCTTATTTCTCGATGAAATTGGTGAGATGGATATTAACCTGCAAGCTAAGTTATTGCGTTTTATTCAAGATGGAAAGTTTCAGAAAGTGGGTAGCGGCAAGGAAGAGTGCGCTGATATTCGTTTTGTTTGTGCCACGAATCGAGATCCTCAGCTCGCGATTAAAGACAATAAACTGCGAGAAGATCTTTACTATCGACTGAATGTGATTTCGTTGTTTATGCCGCCACTGTGCGAACGAGACCGTGATGCATTGAAACTAGCGGAGCACTTTCTCCATCACTATAGCGAGTTAGAAGATAAAAACTTCGCTGGCTTTTCCACTGACGCTGAACAGCTCATTATCAATTATTCATGGCCCGGTAATGTGCGCCAATTGCAAAATGTTATTTATAGTGCCGTTGTGATGTCGCAGGGGCCGATGATTTCTAAAAAAATTATTGTGAGTCAACTCGAATCGCGTGGTCAACACATCGATACTCAATCAACGAATAATAGTCCGTTACGTGATGATGAATCTGTTACCGAAACGCAAATAAACCACGACGCTGGGCAGTTATCATTAGCAGAGATTGAGCGCAGAGCGATTACGCAAACCATTAAGCGTTGCAGCGGTAATGTTGTTAAAGCAGCCAGTGAATTAGAAGTCAGCCCATCAACGTTATATCGTAAAATTCAACAATGGCAAGAGTCAACGGATGAACTCACCTAGGGAATATAAATGGTGAGCTCATTGCAGGAAAGGTTGCGGTAGGTCACCATCAACGATCGCATTCTTAAATTGCAAATTTCTTAAGTAGTCGCGTTGCATAACGCAAGTTAATTAGGTCGGGCTAAATAAGTTTTTATATAACCAATTGTTTTAGTTGGTTTTTATTTTCTCTGCAGCATGGAACAATAGTTGAAATAACATGAATATATCTTGTTAAGGATTTCATGTTATGACCAAATATTTACGACAGCTCTTGCAACCAATGACATTGTTGTTCTCAAATACCGCCTGGTTATTTGGTGCGGAAATACTGGCGAAACTATCGCGTATTGTCACTATTATCGTGCTTGCGTTTATGTTGTCTCCTGTTTCTTATGGGACAGCAATGCTCGCACTTGCTTGTCATGAGTTATTTTCTTTATTGCTAAAAGCTGGGGCTGGTCCGCAAATTATTCGCTGTAATGAGCAGCAACTTTCTCGATACGTGCAAAACGGAACCATTATTCAGTGGGGAATATGTTTGTTGTTGCTGGTCGTTCAGCTAACTTGTGCTGGGATAGTCGCCAATTGGTACGATAACCCTCAAATCGCTCAATTGCTCTATGTCATGTCACTAATTTATCTGTTGTATCCATGGGTGAGTGTACGAGTTTTTTTGATGCAGCGAGCCAACAATATGCGTGCTTTTGGGATCCGTCACGGTTTGTGTGTGACTGCTGAAAACCTATCTATTGCATTGTTTGCCTGGTATCAAGCAGATGTGATGGCGGTCGCTTACGGCAAAATAGTCTTCTCTGTTTTGTGGTTGGTACTATTTATTAAGGTTCCTGCTCCACGGTTCTTATGGCAATGGCATTGGCCAACGTTAAAGTCGTTACTCTCTCGTTCTGGGCAAATATTTAGTAGTGAATTATTAAAAAGTTTGCGCTTGCATCTCGATACATTTATTGCGGCTAAGGTCATGTCTCCTGAATTATTTGGTTTTTATAGTTTCGCCAAAAATGCCGGAGTGGGCCTGAGCCAGTCAATTGGCAATGTCTTTAATGCCGCGTTATATCCATTTCTGTGTAAATTACATCGCTTAGGAACACTGGCTAATCATAGGGTCATGATCTATGTTGTCGCGGTCGTAGTAGCGATGATTTTTGTTGTTCAAGCATTTGCTGTCCCTATTTATTTGCCCTTGTTGTTTGACGACAAATGGCAAAGTGTGGCGCTTGTTGTTTCTGTGATGTGTTTAGTTGCTGTGCCTGCCTTACTTATTGATACGCGCTGTTGTCTCGTGCGAGCACAGGCTTATTTTAATGTCGAAATCATTGTTCGTTTGATTTGCTTACTCGTTAGTGTATTGCTGTTAGTCATTCTTAGTCCACAGCAGCCATTAGCATTTGCTTATGTCATGTTACTAAGTAGTAGTGTGAGTTGTGTCATTATTTTTTGTGCGCCAGTTTTCAATAAGACAATCTTGCGATTCAAAAGGGGAGTTCGCCATGAATATTAATAGTGTACCTATCGTTTCAGTCGTTGTGCCGATGTTTAATGTTGAAGCATATATTGCAAAATGTATTGAATCTGTTCTTGGGCAATCACTCAAACAATTTGAACTCATCTTGGTGGATGACGGGTGCAGTGATAATACCCTTGAGGTCGTGCAGCGCTACCAAGATCATCGAATTCGTGTTATTTCACAAGCTAACCGTGGTTTGTCAGGGGCGCGTAATACCGGTATTGATGTTTCTCGCGGTTTATATGTTGCGCTGCTAGATGCTGATGATTACTGGGCCGTTGATAAATTACAACAGCACGTAAAACACCTAAATAATCGACCGATGGTTGGGGTGAGCTATTCGCCATCGCTATTTGTCGATGAACAAAATGAGTTACTCGGCATTGGTCAGTTTCCTAAATTACATGATATTTCAAAGCAACATGTCTTTTGTCGAAATCCTGTTGGGAATGGCTCAAGTCCAGTGATCAGACGGTCACTTTTAGAAGAAGTGGCTTATTATGAAAAAGGATGTAATCGTTACCGAAAAATGTATTTCAATGAGTCGTTGAATCAATCGGAAGACATTGAGTTTTGGACGCGAATTGTGTTGGTCACGCAATGGAAATTTGAAGGGGTTGCTGTGCCACTAACATACTATCGTGTTAATCAAGGGGGCTTGTCAGCGAATATCGAGCGGCAGTTTGCATGTTGGCAAAAAGCAGTAGAATTAAATAGAGAGAAAGCGCCTACGTTCTTTAAACAGTATTATCGTTTAGCAAAGGCTTATCAGTTGCGATACATGGCAAGACGCGCTATTCAAAGTAATGAAAAGTGGTTAGGTTTACGTCTAATTTTAAAGGCATTATGCTGCGACTTTAGAATTTTATTGCAAGAGCCAAAACGCACTATCATTACGTTAGGTGGGGCAGTTTTAAGGTTATTACCATTGTCGTTGTACATCAAACTAGAACGTGCTGCGATGCAATATTTAGGTAAAAAACAAATCAGTTAGGACTGAGAATAGGGAGATAAATAGTAAAGCAACTTCCTTGACCGACAGTCGATTCGACTTCAATCTTGCCATCGTGTTGTTCAATAATGCGGTGGCTAATGGCCAATCCAAGTCCTGTTCCTTGACCAACAGGTTTCGAGGTATAAAATGGCATAAAAATCTGCGCTAGTTTTTCTTCTGGAATGCCCATCCCATCATCAGCAATTTTTACCACAATATTATCACCAGACACTCCTGTTGATACCGATATTGTTCCTTTTTCTTCAATCGCTTGTCCTGCGTTTACCAATAGATTCATTAGCACTTGATTAATCTTACTCGGAAACATCAGTGTGTCAGGTACTGTGCCTAACTCGACGTTAATATCACAGTGATACTTTAATTCATTCTGTGCCATCACCAAGGTCGCGTTTAACCCTTCATTAATATTAGACATCACTTTATTTGGTGAATCGCTGCGGGCAAATGTCTTAAGGCTTTTGATAATTTCAGTGACACGCATGATACCGTCATTAGTACTATCAATTAGCGGATTAATATCGTCGACAATAAATGTGGCGTCATATTTCTCATAAAGCGTCGCTATTTGTTGTGAAAGTTCAGGAGGGACGGGGAGTGAATTTAAATCATTTAACAGTTGGCTTACGTCAGACCAATAATGTTGGAGTGTGTCTATATTACTTTTAACGAACCCAATTGGGTTATTTATTTCATGTGCGACGCCTGCAACTAGAACGCCTAAGCTTGCCATTTTTTCATTTTGAATTCGCTGTGCTTCACTCTCTCTCAAATCTTTATGGCTTTGCTCTAACGCTTGTTTACTGCTTAATAGGGCCTGTTCACGTTGACGAATTGTCTGACTCATCTGATTAAAGTTTTGGGTTAATGTGGCCAACTCTTTAATCTTAATTTCTGTTTTTAAGGGTTCGTAGGTGTCGCCATCTTCTAATGAGTTCGTTGCTTTAGCGAGCCCGAGTACAGGGCTCACTATGTAACGCCGGCTAAAATAAAATGCCAAACTAGAGATAATGAGTATTGCAATGATGATTAGTACAGATAATTGAATGATAAGTTGAGTTATAGAGTTATTTATTTCGGTATCATCATATACAAAGACAAGGGAGAGATTGTCAATTGCCCAGTCTTTATGACGGGTAATACCATTGTTCACGGTGCCGAACTGTGCAATCAACTTATCCTGATAAATGAGTTTTATTGCAAGGCCTTGCGGAATGTCCATGGTGTCACTGAGTGCATTGATAGCGATGGTAACCGAAATAATCCCTTCTACTTCATCATGATATTGTACGGTTTGCGCAAGTACCCAGTAAAATTCGCCCTCAATTTCTTTGACAGTGATATGTTGTGTATTCTCACCGCTGAGCATCTTAGCAATCCACGGGGCATCATTGTGATAGAACTGCGGGTTTTGATGTGTGGAATAGATGAATTGACCTTCAAAATCTAACAAACTTAAATGATGCTGACGTCCTAAAAATTTTAAATGAGTAAAATATTCAGCAATCTTCAATCGATTAACATCACTTTGCATCATAGATTGTATGATTAATGGATGTTCACTTTGTTCTTTTAAAATCATTTGATGATTAGTGAGAAATTGTCGATAACTTTTACCAATGGTATCTGTTTCTAGTTTGACAAACGTCTGCTGTTGCTGGTCGACGGATTTTACAGCCTGGCTAACGACGATAAATGAAGTGAATAGGGCAAGAGCTAGGTAGCTTACAAAAATAAACCTTGCCATTGCAAAGGAGATTGAGATTTTCTTCATTAGTTACCAAGCTTATTATTTAATTTCATTAATTGAACGGCATTATTATTATCGTAAAAACCCATGCGATAATCTTTGTCATTCAAGGCTTCGTGAGCGTTAGGCTGTGTGACAAAGTATGTGCTAAACGGCGTGTCATATGATTTTATCAACCCGTTAACAGGCTCTTTGAGGTTTTCTAATGCTTGATGTAAAAGGCGTTGATTACTGGCTTTATTTTCTGTTAAAGGGATCTGCTTGAGTGCGCTAATAAAAATACGGGTGAGATCATAGGCATGGATAAACCCTGTTGTTGCTGGAATGTCTTGGGGAGTACGTATTGACGAAATTTGTTTAAGCGTGTTGAAAACTTGTCTACTTTTTTCTGTTTGCGATGATGAAATGAATGAAAATTTTGTTTGAATAAATTGAAGATCGATAGTGTTTCGCTCTTTGATGGTGACTTTATTCGCGAAATCTCCGCCAGTAATGCCCCAATGGCTGCGCATCGCAATTCCAGAATTTAACGCCGCGAGTTGTTTGGCAAAAATTATTCCTTCAGGCGCATTGCCAACGAAAACAACGACATCAGGTTTCGCGGCAACAATATCATGTAATAACAATCTAGCTTGGCTGTTATTTAACCCCCAATTAAAACGCTTTACACCGATGGTTTTGACGTTGGATTCTTGCAGTATTTGTGACATTTTCTTTAGGTTGGCATGTCCCCATCCCGTGTTCTCTAGCAGTAAATAAGGACGTTTAAATCCCTGATTTAATGCTTGATTGATAATAAACTTGCCAGCGTTACTATCATCAATAGACAGTCGGAATATCCAGTTCTCTTTGTCATCGCTGCGGGTGATAGGTCCAGCCGCTGCCCAAGGCACTAGGGTAAGAATTTGATGCTGGTTAATAAAGGCTTTATTAGATAATAAGGGGGGAGAGTGTAAGCCGCCAAATACCGCAATAGCATTGTCATCGTCGATATACTGTTTTAAGTGCTTGGCACTTCTTCGTGAATTACCCCGATGATTTTTCTTAACTAATTTAATTTGATAGCCATTTATTTGGTGGCCTTCTTCACTAAGCGCTGTATTGATTCCAAGTTCAATCGCCTGTGCAGCGGCTTTCATCGTGGTAAAGTCAGCGTCTAGATATATGTTCAGGGTAGGTTGATTGTTAGCACTGACATTCATTGAAAAACTGCAAAATATACTGACTAATAATAACCAACGTTTATGCTTTCCCATGTCTATTTCCTGTCCTTGTCTTCAGTATTATTTTATCTAATCACAAATTAAACAGAAGATAAACTATTGAGCACAAACGTTAATAATTAACGCTTGTGCTAGCTATGCGTTTTATTTAAATACCTGTTCCTTGAATGAGCTGTAAAAGGTAATTAGTTTGCTGTTGTACTAAGGCAACGTCGCCTCTGCTTTCCACATTAAGTTTCAGGGATGAGTGAGGTGATGATTGGCACAGGCTAAAACGCCAATTGCGAAAGGACATGGTTAAACCATCATGATGCTTGATGTCGACAGCTTGCGCTGCTAACTCATGTTCGATGTTGTCAAGTAAGGTTGCTGATGGGGTAATTTTACTGTCTATCTCGCCTGATGTTGGAAAGGCCAGCATTTGTTGATTTATAAGCTCACTAAGGCTCTTATTGGTCGTAGATAGTAGTTCACAAATCATTAGCCAAGGAATCATACTACTCTCACAATAGAAAAAGTCTTTAAAGTAATGGTGTGCATCTGTTGCACCCGCATAAACGGCTTGCTCTTCGCGCATTCTATGGGCCATTGGTGTTTGCCCCGTAGCACACTCAATGGTTTCTCCACCGCATTTAGATACTGTGTCGATGGTGTTCCACATCAGACGAGAGTCGTGGACAATTTTTTGTGCAGGTTGTTTAGTCGCAAATTGTTGGGCGAGCAGGGCAATAATATAGTAGTGATCAACGGCATTGCCTTGGGCATCAAAAAAGAAGCAACGGCTAAAGTCACCATCCCAAGCGAGCCCTAGATCTGCGTGATAGCGTTTTACAGCATCACTGGTTTTGCGTTGATGATGAGCTAATTCGGGATCTGGCGCGCCATGGGGGAATTCACCATTTGGCTGATTATTAAGCTTAATGAGCTGAATGGGGATTTGCTGCGCTAAAAACGCACTTTCTAGTGCATTAATAACATTTCCAGCCATGCCATTACCGGCATTTACAACGATACGTAATGACTGGATATTGTCTGTTTTTATAAAGCTAAGAATTTGTTGAATATAAGACTTTATGTAATTTTGGTACACAAGTTTGCCCGCTTCTTTTGGCATTGGTGGCTCATGTTGTAAAATTGATTGTTGTAAAATATCGAAGTGTTTTTTCTGACAAATAAACTCATTGTTATTGTCGATAATTTTAAAACCGTTAAATACCTTAGGTTGAGCACCGCCAGTGATGATGATTCCACCATCAGCTTGACTAATGGTATTGGCGAATGCAAGTTCCTCGGTGCCACAAACACCAATATCAATAACGTTACAGCCATAATTTTTAATGCCTTTAATTAATGCCAATTTGAGAGCAGGAGTTGATAAACGGTTGTCACCACCCACCACTAGGCATTTGGCGTCAAGATAATGTGCGACAGCGATGCCTAGTTTATAAGCGACACTTTCATCAATATCTTTGTTGACGATGCCACTGATTTGCGATGATTGAAAACAAGTAAGAGTGTCCATGTTATTTCTCCTGATCGGATTGACGTTTGTTTGGAAAACAAAATGACGGTAAAGCATGATGGAGCGACTTTTCTGGTATGACGATACTCCAGCGAGTACATAATGGAATATCGACGCGTTGAGGGATAAATGGAAAAATTGCAGTATCTATCTCCATTGATGGGCAAGCATTAAAATACTCAGGCCTCATGGTGATTAATGTCGGATAAATTGAATTGTTATCGTTGTGGATGGCTTTTTGGCAATTATCAAGCACTTCTGGGTATTGTTGCTGAATAATATCTATTAGCAGTTCAGCATTCACCATGAAACTATTGATGGTTACTGACTGAGCGAAAAACTGACAATTTAGTGGATTATCAATAGTGACTAAATAGTTTTCATGAGCCAGTTGAGCGCCAAGACACAAACTATGTTCAAATGCATCGAAGTCTGGTACTTGTTGCCAATGATGAAAGACCGCTAATGTTGCATGCTTTTCTTTAAGAAGGCTTGTCTCAATTGCACAAGTTAACGCAATGGCTGTTCCTCGTTCGCTGGGTGTAAACAACATCAGGGCAGTGATTCCAAGTTGTTTTACAATCTTCTGAATCGATGCTTGATATTTACTATGGCAAACAATAATTGGTGACTGAGAACTTAACGGACAAATGACTTCCATGGTGTCGGCGATGAGTCGTTGTGCGTTAGTGATTTGTTCACTCTCAATAATAATAACGGGCGTAATCATAGACTGTCTCCTTCAGTTCAGATTGAATACCAATGCTCATTACTGCTAATTGCGTTATCGTGTCAAAATCACAGAATATTTACTGATAAGTTGCTTAATCGTTAACTAAGTTAATTAGCCGTGCCTATTTTCTAATGATTGAGACAGTAATTGTTGGTACAGTTGAACTAGAGCAGGGATTGTTCCAGTATTGAAAACTAGAATAAAATCAGTTGTTTGAATTTATTTTTTGATGTGTGCTTTAAATGTTTCTACTAATTCTTTGCAAAATGCAAACGAATTTAAGACAGAAGACTATTGATGTTCATTGAGTGTTTGACGAGAGTGAATTCTTGCATGAGGGAATTTTTTTTGGTGAGTGGCTAAGGCTTTTTTGATGTGCTGATAGTTTTCGAAACTCAAGACATTATTGTCAACTGACTCCGTTTTCGCTTCTATTTCTTGCTCAAATTCAAAGTCTGACATTGTTAAGTCTTCGTCGATGACCGGCTCTTGTTCCGGATCATTTGACGTAAATAAATTAATACTTGGCAACCAAATATCTAAACTTGAATAAATGACAATAAGTACGAAAGGAAGGGCTAACCAAAGTAACTTGGGGTGAAAAAATAATCCAAGTGTTATGAGTAAACATGTCAATGTAATGTAGATTAGTAACAGTTGTGTCTTAGGCTGTATCATCCATAATTCCAATCTCACGGGGTGAAAATGAACTGCTTTGATTCACTCCCTGAATCAATTACCTACAGTTTAACAATAATTTATAACTTGTATAGCCCTTTGTGTTAATTAATTGTTAATTACTCGTTAGTTTATCAATGGCAGCTAAATAGGTAGCTGTTGCTTCTTCAGCACTTGAAATACAGGTGTCTAAATCAGTTAACTTGCCATCTTTGAGGCTATAGATCCAACTATGAAGTTGTAATTCTTGGCCGCGCGACCATGCATCTTGCACAATTGATGTGTGGGCAACATTCATCACTTGCTCGATTACATGCAGCTCTGTTAAGCGATCTTGTTTAGCGACGGGATCTGTAAAGGTGTTTAAATGGGCGCTGTGTTTATGTTGCACATCTTTAATATGTCGTAACCAGTTATCCACTAAGCCAAACTTGGCGTTATTCATTGCTGAATTGATACCGCCACAACCGTAATGGCCCGTCACAATAATGTGTTTTACCTTTAACACTTCAACGGCATATTGAATAACAGATAAACAATTTAAATCGGTGTGAACGACGCAATTGGCAACGTTGCGGTGCACAAAAAGCTCGCCTGGCTTTAATCCAACAATTTCATTGGCAGGAACACGAGAATCAGCACAGCCAATCCATAAATAATCTGGATTTTGTTGCTCACTCAGTGATTTAAAGAATCCTGGTTCTTGCTGTTCAACTTGTTGAGCCCATTGCACGTTGTTGGCAAATAAATTCGGTAAAAATTTCATGAAGTACTCTTTAGTGATTTAAATCGAAAGACATAAAATGTCAAAACTGTGCCAATAATAACGGTATTTTTAGCATTTGGATAGCGTGTGTTGGCTGGTCGGAGTGGGTTCTTTTAATAAAAAAGGCAACCGAAGTTGCCTTTTAGTATGTATCAAACTATTTGATTTCTTTGCCGGCGGCTTGAAGGTCCGCATGGTAACTAGAGCGGACCATTGGACCACTTGCGGCGTGAGTAAAACCAAGTTCTCGGGCAATATCACCCAATTCATCAAACTCACTTGGCGGCACATAGCGTACCACGGGAAGGTGATGTTTACTTGGTTGTAAATATTGGCCTAGTGTTAACATGTCGACGTTGTGAGCGCGTAAATCTTTTAACACCTCAACAATTTCTTCATTGGTTTCACCTAGGCCCATCATTAAGCCTGATTTAGTTGTTACTTGTGGATGCATTTCTTTGAAACGCTCAAGTAACAATAGTGAGTTTTTATAATGAGCACCAGGTCGAACTTCGCGATATAAGCGCGGCGCTGTTTCTAGATTGTGGTTTAAAACATCCGGTGGCTCTGTGGCAAGAATATCTAGCGCTTTATCCATGCGACCTTTAAAGTCAGGAACCAGTATTTCAATTTTTATTTCTGGCACGGCTAAGCGAATTTCACGCACACAATCAGCAAAATGCTGAGCACCGCCGTCACGAAGGTCATCGCGATCAACAGATGTTATAACGACGTACTTAAGTTTCATGTCTTTAATCGTTGCTGCCAACTTAGTTGGTTCTTCAGCGCTAACGGGTAACGGACGACCGTGGGCAACATCACAGAATGGACAACGACGTGTACAAATAGCACCTAAAATCATAAAGGTTGCCGTACCGTGGTTAAAACATTCTGATAAATTTGGACAAGATGCTTCTTCACATACTGAATTTAGATTATGTTTGCGCATTGCACCTTTGATTTCGTCAATGCGGGCTGAGCTGCTTGGCAGTTTTACACGTAACCATTTCGGTTTTCTGAGTACTTCTGCCTTTTCTTGCTCAACAATTTTAACTGGAATGTAGGCAAGCTTGTCAGCGTCACGTAGTTTTTCACCAGCGACAAGCGTAGATTGTTTAACCTTCGTCATTGTTAAATCCTGTTATTTCTTCAACCACACTGTAGTCTAACAGTTTGGTAATAATTGGCATGAGATCTTGCTGTACGCGGTTGACCTGATCAACGTTGCTATAATCACTGACTTGAATCATTTCTAGTCCAGCATAACCACATGGATTAATTTGTTTAAATGGCGATAAGTCCATATTGACGTTAAGCGCTAGGCCATGAAAAGAACATCCTTTTCGAATCCGTAAACCTAATGATGCTATTTTCTTTTCATCAACATAAACGCCTGGGGCGTCAGCTTTGGGATAAGCGCTAATGTCATAGCCAGCTAATAGTTCGACTAATGATTGTTCTATGCGAGTAACTAGCTCACGCACCCCAATCTTTAAACGTTTAATATCAAGGAGAAAATATGCCACTAACTGGCCTGGACCGTGATATGTTACTTGACCGCCACGATCAACCTTTACGACTGGAATATCACCTGCAAACAACATGTGTTCTTCTTTGCCTGCTTGGCCTTGAGTGAACACAGGTGGATGTTCAACAAACCAAATTTCATCACGTGATAACGGATGACGATTGTCGGTGTAGGCCTGCATGGCATGCCAAACACGTTCGTAGTCACGCTCGCCTAGATAGCGATAAACAATTGGTTGTTGCGATTGCGGTGATTGTTCAGTCATAAAACCTCAAAAACTATAGAACGTAACGTACGATATCGATGCTTGAAAGTGCTTTGTATAGGCTTTCGATATGGTCTTTACTCGTTACCGTCAGTGAGTATGAGATAGAGTGATATTTACCACTACTACTCGTTCTAACGCCTGGCAGACGTTTGTATGCCTTTGGTGTTAACTCTTCTAGTACGACTTCAACTTTTACTGGCAGTTCATCAGTGGCATCGCCCATGATGCGAAATCCAAATTCACACGGAAAATCTAGGATTTCATCAAATTTAGTGTCCATTGTAATCTCCAACACTTATTAAGATGACAAGTGAGACTTGTCTTTATTGATAGGTTAATACACGACAGAGTATGAAGATAGCGAAGTTTAGTGCTAGTTCACCAGTTGTCGGTATTTTGGGCAGCCGATAGGGGTGCTCAAAAAATTCGAGCTATCTTAACTGATCATCTATGCTGGGGCTAGCATTATGGGCGAAAAGTTGGATGTAGTCGCGCAGATCGGATGATTGAAAAATTAATGATAACTATTACGTTAACTGCTGAATTCACAGTGATTGGTCATAATTTTGATGAGCATGTCATGGTGGTTGTTAGTCAAATGCTAATAGGGCAGGGGTTGACGATTATGCGGCAATTTTCTTTGATGAATGGTATGTAGGAATTCCTTGTCGTTATAGAGACTCTCAATACAAGGGGTTGGTTGGCTATATGATATATAAAATTAATTAGGCGGTATTAAAAAAGCCACTGACTCAGTGGCTTTTGAAATAAGTGCTTTTTTATTAGCTAAACCAGCCATTAATCATTTGCTTAAAGTAGTCCATAGTACGTTTGAACCAACTACCTTGCTCAACTTCATTTAACGTAACCAGTGGGTAACTGGCGATGTCTTTACCATCAAGTTGAATAAATACCTTACCGACAGTTGTACCCTTTGCGATTGGCGCTTCTAGCTCAGTTGATAATTCGAAACTTGCCTTTAAATTTTTACTTTGGCCACGACGAATCGTTAGTGGTGTTGATTCTGTGATCCCAAGTTTTACTTCGTCAGTTGCACCGTACCATACGCGTTGTGATGCAAACTCATGACCTGCTTGGTATGGCGT